>JAUYMV010000196.1 GCA_030698645.1 Mesorhizobium sp. | reverse complement strand
CTCCGACACCGAGACCATCCTGCATCTGCTGGCGACGAGCCGCGAAAAGGATTTCAACTCGCGCTTCATCGAGGCGGTGCGCCAGCTCGAAGGCGCCTATTCGCTGGTCGCGCTGTCGTCCAAGAAGATGATCGGCTGCCGCGACCCGCTCGGCATCCGGCCGCTGGTGCTGGGCGACCTCGACGGCGCCTGGATCCTCGCATCGGAGACCTGCGCGCTCGACATCATCGGCGCGCGCTTCGTGCGGGATCTCAAGCCCGGCGAAATGGTCGTCGTCACCTCGAAGGGGATCGAGAGCTTCTTCCCGTTCGAACCGGCGAAGTCGCGCTTCTGCATCTTCGAATACGTCTATTTCTCGCGGCCGGACTCCTCCGTCGAGGGACGCAACGTCTACGACGTGCGCAAGCGGATCGGCGCGGAACTGGCCATCGAGAGCCCGGTTGACGCCGATATTATCGTGCCGGTGCCCGATTCGGGCACGCCGGCGGCGATCGGCTTCGCGCAGGAAGCCAATATCCCCTTCGAACTCGGCATCATCCGCAACCACTATGTCGGGCGCACCTTCATCCAGCCGACCGATTCGATCCGCCACATGGGCGTCAAGCTCAAGCACAACGCCAACCGTCACATGATCGAAGGCAAGCGCGTGGTGCTGGTCGACGATTCGATCGTGCGCGGCACGACCAGCCAGAAGATCGTGCAGATGGTGCGCGACGCGGGCGCCAAGGAAGTGCACATGCGCATCGCGTCGCCGCCGACGCGCTCGTCCTGCTTCTACGGCGTCGACACGCCGGAAACCGCCAAGCTGCTCGCCTCGCGCATGTCGGTGAAGGACATGGCAGATTTCATCCGTGTCGATTCGCTAGGCTTCCTGTCGATCGACGGGCTTTATCGCGCCGTCGGCGAGGCCGGCCGCGACAGCGAGCAGCCGCAGTTCTGCGACGCCTGCTTCACCGCGCAATATCCGACCCGCCTGCTCGACCACGAAGGCGCGGACAACGTGCGCACCCTGTCGCTTCTGGCGACGCGCGCGCAAGGCTAGGCGCCGCGCCACTCGCCTCCTAAGGACGCCCCCTCCCCGGGCCGGCCAATTCTCGCGGAAACACATCATGCTCCCAACGCCCGACCTCACCGGCCGCATCGCTCTCGTCACCGGCGCGTCGCGCGGCATCGGCTATTTCATCGCGAGACAGATGGCGGCCGCCGGCGCCCATGTGATCGCGGTGGCGCGCACCGTCGGCGGGCTCGAGGAACTGGACGACGAGATAAAGACCGAAGCCAAGGCAAGCGGGCGCGGCAGCGCGACCCTCGTGCCGCTCGACCTGACCGACATGGCCGGCATCGATCGGCTCGGCGGCTCGATCCACGAGCGCTGGGGCAAGCTCGACATCCTGGTGGCGAACGCCGGCGTGCTCGGCGTCATTGCGCCGATCGGCCATGTCGAGGCGAAGGTGTTCGACAAGGTGATGGCGGTGAACGTCACCGGCACCTGGCGGCTGATCCGATCGGTGGACCCGCTGCTGCGCCTGTCGGATGCAGGGCGGGCGATTGTCATGTCATCGGGCTCTGCGCATTCCGCGCGCGCTTTCTGGGCCCCCTACGCGGCTTCCAAGGCGGCGGTGGAGGCGCTGGCGCGTTCCTGGGCCGACGAGACGAAGAACATCGCGCTGCGCGTCAACATCGTCGACCCTGGCATCGCGCGCACCGCGATGCGCGCGCTTGCCATGCCCGGCGAGAACCCGGAGACCGTGCCGCTGCCCGCCGAGGTCGCCGCGAAGATCGTGCCGCTGGCGGGGCCGGGCGTGACCGAGACCGGGATGATATGGAACGTCGAGACGGGGTCTTGGACCGCGCACCGCCGACCGGCGTGATGCGCTTGCCGCCTGTTCGTCGAGGCAGTTTCGTCTTAGAGTATTGGTTGAAGCACGTATGAGAGGGACTGCCCCGTGATGGACATCGCCGTCGTCTATATCTGGTACCTCGTCGTGGCGGGACCAGGCGGCGGCATGGCGGTCATGCCTTCCGCCTTCGAGGCGCGCGAGGAATGCTTCGCCGCGATCGCGGAATACCGGAAGGGGCCGGTGGAGCCGGGCTGGTCGCTGCAATGCATCCCGACCGCCTCCTCGTTCATGGAAGGCGAAATGCTGGAAGAGATGCCGGCCCCCGCGGCGCCGCCCGCCGCGCAGTAGCGGGATGCGCTTTGAGCGTCGGCCTTCTTAGACCGCGGCGACGATGATGATCTCGACTCGGTATTCCGGCGTCGCCAGCGAGGCCTCGCCGGTCGCGCGCGCCGGCGCGTTGGCCTTGTCGACCCAGCCGTCCCACACCGCGTTCATCTCGGCGAAATCGCGCATGTCGTCGAGCCAGATCTGCGCCGACAGGATCTTCGACTTGTCGGTTCCGGCTTCCGCCAGCAGCCGGTCGATCGAGGCGAGGATTTCCGTCGTCTGCTCCGTCACGCTCTTCCCCGGCGCGCCGACCTGGCCGGCGAGGTAGACGGTGTTGCCGTGCACGACCGCCTGGCTCATGCGGGGTCCGGCTTCGATGCGGCGAATGGTCATGGCGTTCTCCTCGATGGGTTCGCCGGGCTTATCCGACAGCCCGGCGCGGTGCGCAAGCCCGGCTTTCGCGGCTTCTATCGAACCGGCCAGACCAACAAGAGCATAGGGATGGCGACCAGCACGACCAGCAGGGACAGCGGCGCACCAAGGCGCGGATAGTCGGAGAAGCGGTAGCCACCCGGTCCCATGACCAGCGTGTTGCATTGATGGCCGATCGGCGTCAGGAAATCGCAGCCGGCGCCGATCGCGACCGCCATCAGGAAGGCTTCCGGACGGTAGCCGAGGCCGGTTGCGAAACTTGCCGCGATCGGCGCCATGACGAGAACGGTCGCCGCATTGTTGAGGAAGGGCGTCACCGCCATCGCCGCCACCATGATCAACGCCAGCGCGCCGAAATCGGGCAAGGTCTGGGCCACGCCGCCAAGCCAGGCGGCCGCGATGTCGGTCGCGCCCGTGCTGCGCAGCGAATCGCTGACCGGGATGAGGGCGGCCAGCATGACCAGGATCGGTCCGTCCATTGCGCTGTAGACCTCGCGAACAGGTATCGCCTTGAAGAGCACCATCATCACCGCCGCGCCGAAGAACGCGATCGGTACCGGCACGACTCCCAGCGCCGTCGAGCCCATCGCGGCAAGCAGGACGACAAGCGGCACCAGGCCGCGGCGCACGCTGCCGAGCTTGATGGTGCGCTCGGCGAGCGGCAGGCAACCGAGTTCGCGCAGCACCTCGGGCAGGCGCTGACGATTGCCCTGCAGCACGATCACGTCGCCGACCCGCAGCGGAATCTCGCCGAGGCGCTCGGTGATGCGCTCGCCCTTGCGGCTCACGGCGAGGAGATTGATGTTGAATCGGTTATGCAATTCGAGGCGCTGGGCCGTCAGGCCGACGAGCGGCGAGCTCTCTCCGATGACCGCCTCGATGGCGCCTATGTCCGACGGGCCCTTGTCGCTGACCACCCTCCGATCGTCGGAGAGCTTCAGCCTGCCCTGTGC
>JAUYMV010000028.1 GCA_030698645.1 Mesorhizobium sp. | reverse complement strand
GCGAACCGGCCGCTCAGCCCCTCAAGGGGGAGGTAGGGCGTCGCGCCAAGGACGCCCTCATCCGGGTGCTGCGCGGCACCCTCCCTCCGGTGGGGATTAGAATGGGCGTGCCAAAGCCTCCTCTCCCCCAGCGGGGAGAAGATCGCCGGACGCAGCGGAGGCGGATCAGGACGTGTCGAGAATTTCTTCGCGCGGAAACCTCGCATTGGCGAAGCACGGGACGAACTGGCGGTGGCGATCCCGCGGCAGGCGCTGTCCGATCGTTTCCCCGGCGCCACCACCTGGCGCCAGGCCTGCCAGCCGACGCATCTGTCCGGTGATGCATCGCAGCAGGAGCGCGAGCATCCGCAGCGACAAAGCGAGGGCGATGGCGTCTTCGGGGGTATCCCCGCGACCGTCGCCGGACGCGGTGGTGGTGGGTGCGCGCTCCGTGTTCGGGAAAGCGCGGCTCGACGCGCTGACGAAGCCGCCCGCCACCGTTTCGGCACGCCGGATGAAGTCAAGCGCAAGACGGCGCCGCGCTTCGGGCGCGCCGGCGGCGCGTTCGGCGAGATCGGCGATCGCCAGCAGCAGCGCAACGATGCGATCCAGCAAATCTCCCGTCATCTCGATCTGCCCCTTCCAGTCCATGCCTGCCTCCGTTTCGCGGCCGCAAGTGTCGCCGAGGCCGGAGGGGGCGTGGATAAAGGGTGGGGGAAGATTACTGACAGCTGGTGACAAAGAGGAGGCAGTCGGCAGTCGGCAGTAGGCAGTCGGCAGTGAGGCAAGTGCGCGGCCTTCCCTTCTCCCCGTTTACGGGAGGAGGTGGCCCGAAGGGCCGGATGAGGGGCCAGTGCAGACTGCGTAGGTTAGCGATGCCCCTCATCTGCCTGCCGGCACCTTCTCCCCGTAAACGGGGAGAAGGGATGCTCGTCACCTACACTTCGTGCAAATAGAGCTCGTAGTCGAGCTCGGAGACCGTCCGCGCGACGCGCAGGTACTCCGCCTGCTTGATAGCGGTGAAGGTGCGGTGGAGGTCGGGGCCGAGCGCGTCCTCGAGGAAGGCGGAAGCCTTGGCGCGCTCGATGGCGGTGCGCCAGTCGGGCGGCATGGTGGAGGCGGTCGGGGCGGGTTGCTGGTAGCCGTTGCCCTGGGTTTCCGGGCCGGGATCGAGATGCTCGTCGAGGCCTTTGGAGATGCCGGCCAGCACGGTGGCGGCGACGAGGTAGGGATTGGCGTCGACGCCGGAGGGGCGGTGTTCGATGCGGCGGTTCCTGACATCGCCGGCAGGCACACGGAGCGCCACGGAGCGGTTGTTGACACCCCAGGTCGGCGCCACGGGCGCATAGGACTGCGAAACGAAGCGGCGCCAGGAATTGGCGTGCGGGGCGAAGACCAGCATTGACTCGGCCATCGTCGCCGACAGGCCGCCCAGCGCGCGCAGAAGATTGAGCGACCAGGTCTCGCCGGCGGCCTCGGAAAAGATGTTGGCGCCGGCTTCGTCCTGCATGGAGACGTGCAGATGCATT
Source organism: Mesorhizobium sp. (assembly GCA_030698645.1). GTDB lineage: Bacteria > Pseudomonadota > Alphaproteobacteria > Rhizobiales > Rhizobiaceae > Mesorhizobium_A. The sequence continues at coordinate 954 of JAUYMV010000028.1, read as the reverse complement.
CCGGACCCGGCGTAATCCTCGATGGGCTTGGCCATGAAGCAGGCGGTGACGCCGTGGCGGCGGGCGGCGGCGCGCACGATGCGCTTCAGCAGGATCAGATCGTCGGCCGCCTGCATGATGTCGCGCCGGTAGTGCAGCGTCAGCTCGTACTGGCCGGGCGCATATTCGGAGATGACGGTCTCGGCGGGAATGTCCTGCGCGCGTGCAGCCGCGTAGATGTCCGAAAAGAGCGGCTCCATGCCGTGCAGATGGTCGACGGAAGAGACCTCGGTCTTGGCCGAGCGGCGGCCGTCGAGCACGGCGGATGCGGGGCGCACCTTGCCGTCGGCGTCGCGCTCGTTGGCGAGGAGAAAGAATTCGAGCTCGAAGGCGCCGGCGGGCGTCAGGCCGTTGGCTTTCAGGCGGTCGATCTGGCGGGCGAGCGCATGGCGCGGGTCGGATGCCATCGGCGTGCCGTCGAGCAGATACATCGACATCAAGAGCTGGCCGCGCGGCGGGCTGGTGCCGAAGAGCGGCTTCAACGTGCCGGGGATCGGCCAGGCACGCAGGTCGCCGTCGCCGGAATCCCAGATCAGCCCGGTCTCGTGGACATCCTCGCCGGTGATGTCGAGGCCGAGGATGGAGATCGGCATGTGGCGGCCGCCCTCGTAGATCGACAGGAGTTCGTGACGGCGCACGATCTTGCCGCGGCCGATGCCGTTGGAATCGGTCAGCACGATGTCGAAGGCTTCGATCTCCGGATGCGCGTCGAGAAAGGCGCTGGCTTCGGTGAGGGTCGAGCCGGAAGGTGAGGTCATGAGGGGTGTCCGTTCAGTCATGCGCAGCGCTTGTGTCACGCCGCCAGCATTGCTGCAATCTCGCCGAAGGACTCGACCAGGCGGTCGACCTGCTTCTTCGACGTGGCGGGCGAGACCAGCATCATGTTGTGGAAGGGTGCGATCGCACCCTTCCACA
>JAUYMV010000183.1 GCA_030698645.1 Mesorhizobium sp. | reverse complement strand
GGTCGCGGTCAACCTGTCGACGCGGCAGTTCGCCAATGGCGATCTCGCCCACAAGATCGAAGCGAGCCTCCGGCGCACCAGATTCGACCGCGCGCGGCTCGAACTCGAAATCACCGAATCGGTGCTGCTGAAGGACAGCAGCATCAATCTTGTCACGCTGCGACGGCTGCGCGAGATCGGCATCCGCATCGCGCTCGATGATTTCGGCACCGGTTATTCATCGCTCGGCTATCTGCAGAAGTTCCCGTTCAGCAAGATCAAGATCGATCGCTCCTTCGTCAGCGGGCTGCCGCAGAACGAGGAAAGCCAGGCGATCGTGCGCGCCGTCATCGGTCTCGGACAGGCGCTCGGAATGCGGGTGACAGCCGAGGGCGTCGAGACGCAGGAGCAGTTCGACTGGATCAAGTCGGGCTGCGACGAGGCGCAGGGCTACTTCCTGAGCCGGCCGGTGCCGGGCCGGGAAGTGCCGGGTTTGTTGAAATCGCTCGGCGAAAAGCTGCCGGCCGGGCGCCAGTTGAGCCGGCTGGCGGGCTGAACCCGGCGCGCTAGCCGACGACGACCGTCGCCTTGCCCGGCACGCGATTGTAGAGATCGATGACGTCCTGATTGATCATGCGCACGCAGCCGGACGACATCGACTGGCCGATCGAGGCCCATTCCGGCGACCCGTGGATGCGGTAGCCGGTGTCCTGGCCGTTCTGGTAGATGTAGAGCGCGCGGGCGCCGAGCGGGTTTTCCGGCCCGCCCTCCTGGCCGTTTCGGTATTTTTCGAGCTCCGGCTTGCGCGCGATCATTTCGGACGGCGGCGTCCAGCGCGGCCATTCCTTCTTGTATTGGATGTTGGCGCGACCCGACCAGCGGAAGCCGTCGCGGCCGATGCCGACACCGTAGCGAAGCGCGTCGCCGCCGGGCTGCACGAGATAGAGAAATTTGTCCGACAGGCTGACGACGATCGTGCCCGGTTGTTCGCCTGTCGGATCCTGCACGATCTGGCGCTGGAACTGCCGAGGCACCTTCTGATAGGGGATCGCGGGCAGAACGAACGGCCCCTCTCGCACGGACGCGTACATCAGTTCGGGGTCGGTGACCGCCTTGTCGACGCTGATCTTCGGTCGGATCGAGCCGGTCGGGGCAAGATCGAGGTCGAGCGAATCGAATGTCCGCGAGCAACCGGCCAACGCCGCGCCTCCCGCCGCCAGCATGAAACCCCTGCGCGACACTTCAAACCGACTGACCATGATCACTCACCCACGCGAGACAACTGGATCCAGCTTAGCGGATTCATGGTTCACAAATGGATAATGACCGAGTGACGATCCCGACTGCGCATCAGTAGCCTGACCTTCCGCAAGATCGTCTGAAAGAAACTGAGGAAAAACCTGGTTGTTGGAGCGGGTACCGGGAATCGAACCCGGGTATTCAGCTTGGAAGGCTGCTGCTCTACCATTGAGCTACACCCGC
>JAUYMV010000181.1 GCA_030698645.1 Mesorhizobium sp. | reverse complement strand
GCCTATACGCAGGTGCAGAACGACGGCTACGGGTCGGTGATCCTGGCGATCACGCAGTGCTTCTTCGACGAGCGGCTGCCTTCGATGGGCGAGGAATCGCTGTTCCTGCGGCTGGAGCCGCTCGGCGAGCAGGCCTATCAGCGCTGGGACAAGCCCGACGCCGGCATCTGGGAATTCCGCACGCGCAACAGCGTGCACACCCATTCCAGCATGATGTGCTGGGCGGCCTGCGATCGCCTCGCCAAGATCGCGCAGAAGCTCGGCCTCGTCGAGCGCCACGCCTTCTGGCGCACGCGCGCGCACCAGATCCGCGACGGGCTGCTGGAACGCGCGTGGAACGCGGAACTCGGCTTCTTCGCCTCGGCCTTCGGCGGCGCGGATCTCGACGCCAGCCTGCTGCTGATGCCCGAGATCGGCATCATCGAGCCGCTCGATCCGCGCTTCCTGTCGACGCTGGCGGCCATCGAGGCGCATCTGAGGTTCGGCAACCACCTCTACCGCTACCGCGCGCCGGACGATTTCGGCGAACCGGAGACGGCGTTCACCGCCTGCACCTTCTGGCTGATCGACGCACTCGGCCGGGTCGGGCGCGAGGACGACGCGCGCGCGATTTTCACCGATGTGCTGGAACGAAGAAACCCGCTCGGACTTCTGTCGGAAGGCCTGCATGTGGAGACCAACGAGCTGTGGGGCAACTTCCCGCAGACCTATTCCATGGTCGGCCTGATCAACGCCGCGATGCGGCTGTCGCGCCGATGGGAGGACGTTCTGTGAGCAGGCTTGTGGTCGTCTCGAACCGGGTTCCGGCCGCCGGCAAGGGCCAGCAGGCGGGCGGGCTCGCGGTCGCGCTCCTTGCGGCGCTGCAGAAGAACGGCGGCCTGTGGCTCGGCTGGTCTGGCAAGTCGAGCGGCGCGCATGAGCCGGGGCCACCGGAGTTTCGCCAGGAGGGCAAGATCGCCTATGCGCTGACCGATCTCAGCCGCAAGGACATCGACGAATACTATGCGGGCTTTGCCAACAGTGTGCTCTGGCCGCTCTGCCATTATCGGCTCGACCTGACCGACTATGCCCGCAAGGACATGGCGGGCTATTTCCGCGTCAACCGTTTCTTCGCGCACCAGCTGGCGCCGATGATCGAGCCCGACGATCTGGTCTGGGTGCACGACTATCACATGATCCCGATGGCGGCGGAGCTGCGCCAGATGGGGGTCAAGAACCGGCTCGGCTTCTTCCTGCACATCCCCTGGCCGCCGCCGGACGTGTTCTTCGCGCTGCCGGTGCACGAGACCATCCTGCGCGGGCTTGCCTCGTATGATGTCGTCGGCTTCCAGACCCAGTTCGACGCCGACAATTTCGCCCACTGCCTGGTGCGCGAGGGCATCGGCAAGGCGCTGTCGGACGGCTGGTGCGAAGCCTATGGACGGCGCTTCCGGGTCGGGGTGTTTCCGATCGGCATCGATACGGCGGCCTTCGCGGCGCAGGCGAAGAAGGCGATCCGGACGTCGGAGCTCGACCGGATCGCCAAGAGTTTCGTCGACCGCGACCTGATCGTCGGCGTCGACCGGCTCGACTATTCGAAGGGCATTCCGCAGCGCATCGAGGCCTTCGAACGCTTCATCGACACCAATCCCGCCTATCGCGGCCGGGCGACGCTGCTGCAGATCACGCCGAAATCGCGTTCCGACGTGCTGAACTATGCGCAGATCCAGCGCGAAGTCGCCGAGCTCGCGGGACGGGTCAACGGCGCGCTCGGCTCGCTCGACTGGGTGCCGATCCGCTATGTCAACCGGTCGATCTCGCAAAGTGTGCTGGCCGGCATCTACCGGCTGGGGCGCGTCGGGCTGGTGACGCCGATGCGCGACGGGATGAATCTGGTCGCCAAGGAATATGTCGCGGCGCAGGACCCGGAGAATCCGGGCGTGCTGGTGCTGTCGCGCTTCGCGGGCGCGGCGCGCGAGATGAACGGGGCGCTGCTGGTCAATCCCTACGATCTGGACGCGGTGTCGAATGCGATCGCGCAGGCGCTGTCGATGTCGCTCGAATCGCGCAAGGAGCGCTGGCAGCGGATGATGACGCATCTGCTGGAGCACGACATCTCACGCTGGTGCGGCGACTTCCTCGACGCGCTGGGCGCGGGCGCCGAGGCGCGTCGACAGGCAGAAGATCGCCGGCCCGCCGCCTGACAGGCTGGCGATGCCCGATCAGTGATTGTCGCGCGGGATGCCGCTCGTGTGCGCGATGTCCTGGTATTTCACGGCCGGCTTCAGCACCATGCCCTTGTCGAGCTGGTCGACCATGCCGCGCTGGATCTCCTGCCAAGGGGTCTGGTGCTTCGGATATTTGTATCCGCCGGCATTCTGCAGTTCGGCGCGGCGGCGGACGATTTCGTCGTCGGTGACGAGAATGTCGGCGGTGCCTTTGACCAGATCGATGCGGACGCGGTCGCCGTTCCGCAGCAGCGCCAGGCCGCCGCCGACGGCGGCTTCCGGCGAGGCATTGAGGATCGACGGGCTGCCCGAGGTGCCGGACTGGCGGCCGTCGCCGATGCAGGGCAGCGCGTGGATGCCCTGTTTCAGCAGGTAGGCTGGCGGCTGCATGTTGACCACTTCGGCGGCGCCCGGATAGCCGACCGGCCCGGCCCCGCGCATGAAGAGGATGGTGTTCTCGGTCAGGCCGAGCGCCGGGTCGTCGATGTTGGCGTGGTAGTCCTCCGGCCCGTCGAACACCTGGGCCGTGCCCTCGAAGGCCTCCGGATCGCGCGGATTGGAGAGGTAGCGGGCGCGGAACTCGGGCGAGATAACGCTGGTCTTCATGATCGCCGAATCAAACAGATTGCCCTTCAGGTTGAGGAACCCCGCATCGGACAGCAGAGGCGCGGCGACGGCGCGGATCACCTTTTCGTCGAGATTCTCGACGTTGGCGCAATTGTCGCCCATGGTCCTGCCGTTGACGGTGAGCGCGCCCGGATGCGGTAGCAGGCCTGCCTTCATCAGTTCGGCGACCACGGCCGGCACGCCGCCGGCATGGTGATAGTCCTCGCCGAGATATTCGCCGGCCGGCTGCAGGTTGACGAGCAGCGGAACGTGGTGGCCGACCTTCTGCCAGTCGTCATTGTCGAGCGGGATGCCGAGATGGCGGGCGATGGCGTTCAGATGGATCGGCGCGTTGGTCGAGCCGCCGATGGCGGAATTGACGACGATGGCGTTCTCGAAAGCCTCGCGCGTCATGATGTCGGAGGGCTTGAGGTCCTCGTGCACCATCTCGACGATGCGCTTGCCCGTCTCGTAGGAAATCTGGCCGCGCTCGCGGTAGGGCGCGGGGATGGCGGCGGAGCCGGGCAGCTGCATGCCGAGCGCCTCGGCGAGGCTGTTCATGGTGGTCGCGGTGCCCATCGTGTTGCAGTAGCCGACCGAGGGCGCCGAGGAGGCGACGATGTCCATGAACTGGTCGTAGTCGATCTCGCCGGCGGCGAGTTTCTCGCGGGATTTCCAGACGATGGTGCCGGAGCCCGTGCGCTCGCCGCGGTGCCAGCCATTCAGCATGGGGCCGACGGACAGCGCGATGGCCGGGATGTTGACGGTCGCGGCGGCCATCAGGAGCGCCGGCGTGGTCTTGTCGCAGCCGATGGTCAGCACGACGCCGTCGAGCGGATAGCCGTAGAGAACCTCGACGAGGCTGAGATAAGCGAGGTTGCGGTCGAGCGAGGCGGTCGGGCGCTTGCCGGTTTCCTGGATCGGGTGGCAGGGAAACTCGAACGGTACGCCGCCGGCGGCCTCGATGCCGGCGCGGACGCGCTTGGCCAGTTCGAGATGGTGGCGGTTGCAGGGCGACAGGTCGGAGCCGGTCTGGGCGATGCCGATCAGCGGCTTGCCGGACTGCAGCTCGGCCCGGGTCAGGCCGAAGTTCAGATAGCGCTCCAGATAGAGCGCGGTCATGCCCGGATTGTCCGGATTGTCGAACCACTCGCGCGAACGCAATCTCTTGTTTTGCGATTTGTCTGACATATAGGTGTCCACCCTTTCCGTGCTATCGATAAGTCATCGCATTTGCCCCCGCAAGCCCGGCCGGCGCGACATCTCGACATGGTTCGATGGACAATGGCGGCTGGCTCTAGTACTTCAGTGGGAAATCCAAACTGGGAGGTTGCGCGATGGCTGTCGACATGAGCGGCGAGGAGCGCATCGAGGCGCCGATCGCGAAGGTCTGGGCGGCGCTGAACGATGCCGAGATGCTGAAAGCCTGCATTCCGGGCTGCCAGTCGCTGGACAAGACGTCCGATACGCAACTCTCGGCGACCGTCGTGCTGAAGATCGGGCCGATCAAGGCGACCTTCCTCGGCGAGGTCGAACTTCAGAACCTCAATCCGCCCCACTCCTACACGATTGCCGGCGAGGGCAAGGGCGGCATCGCCGGCTTCGCCAAGGGCGGCGCCGACGTGCTGCTCAAGGAGGATGGCCCGGACGCCACGCTGCTGGTCTACACGGCGAAAGCCGATGTCGGCGGCAAGATCGCGCAGCTCGGCAGCCGGCTGATCCAGTCGACCTCGAAGAAGCTGGCGGGGCAGTTCTTTTCGGAATTCAACAAGAAGGTGAGCGCGGGGTAGAGGGGGCGGCCAAGTCCTTGTGGCTCGCTGACGCTCGCGACCCCCACCCGCGCCTTCGGCGCCTTCGCGACCTCTCGTCATGCCACTGGCATGACGAGTTCGCGTTCCGCGAACCGGCCGCTCAGCCCCTCAAAGGGGGAGGTTGACGCCGCCGTCGCGCCACTCCCTCCTAACCACGAACGCAGCAGATTGCTGCTTCCAGAAGAACCAAAGAGGCGGACAGGCGCGACGCTCTACCTCCCCCTTGAGGGGAGGTCGGCCCGAAGGGTCGGGTGGGGGTGCTTCGCATTGAGGATCGCAAGCGGCGGAAGCGCGGGTCGTTTGCCCCAACCCTACTTCCCGCGAAACACCGCCGGCCGCTTCTGCAGGAACGCCGCGACGCCTTCCTTGTAGTCGTTCGAGGTTCCCGCCTCGCGCTGCAGCTCACGCTCCAGATCGAGCTGATCATCGAGCGCGTTGACCGAGGCGGCCTGGATCGCCTGCTTGGTCAGCGCGTAGGCGTGCGTCGGGCCGTTCGCGAAATGCGCGGCGAGCCTTTCGGCTTCCGGCATCAGATCGGCGGCCTCTACCGCCTTCCAGATCAGGCCCCATTCGGCGGCCTTGTCGGCCGGCAGCGGCTCGGCCGTCAGCGCCAGGGCCTTGGCGCGCGCTTCGCCGAGATGGCGGGTCAGCCAGTAGGTGCCGCCGGCGTCCGGGATGAGGGCGATGCGGGCGAAGGCCTGGATGAAACTCGCCTGGCGGGACGCGATGACGATGTCGCAGCCAAGCGCGATGTTGGCGCCCGCCCCGGCCGCCACTCCGTTCACCGCGCAGATCACCGGCTTGGGGATGCTGCGCAACTGACGGATGAGCGGGTTGTAGTAGACCTCGAGCGTGCGGCCGAGGTCCGGGTTCTCGCCCATCAATGTCGGATCGCGGTCGGAGAGGTCCTGCCCCGCGCAGAAGCCGCGGCCGGCGCCGGTCAGGATCACCGCGCGGCAGGCATCGTCCGCTGCGCATTCCGACAGCGCGGCGCGCAGCGACAGGTGCTGGGCCTCGTTGAAGGCATTGAGCCGCTCGGGACGGTTCAGCGTCAGGACGGAAAACCCGTCACGCCTTGTGTGGAGCACTGCATCGCTGGCCATCGGCGCTTCCCTGTCCTAGACAATCCATTGTGGGCCGGCTCTTGTGACACGGCGTATCCTGTCAATCAATTTCGATTTCCCGCATGGTGGAGCTGAAAAAGCAGCCGAGGATGCCCCGATGAAAAGGTCCGCCCGTCCAACACGACCGCGTGTCGGCCAGCTCGCCGGAGCCCTGTTCGACGATCTCTTCGCCGGCTGCGTCGCGGAACGGTTCGACGCCGGCAAGACGCTCTTCCTGCAGGACGATCCATCCGAGCGGCTGTTCGGCGTCGTGTCGGGCAGCGTCGAGATCTCGCACTATTCCGCCGGCGGGCGGAAGCTCGTCGCCAACATCGAAACGTCGCGCAGCATCGTCGGCGAGATCGGGGCGCTGGACGGGGGCAAGCGGACGGCGACGGCGACCTGCCTGACGGATTGCGAACTCTTCTCGATCACCCGGACGCAACTGCACGAGCGGATCGGGCGAAACCCCCTGCTTGCCCAGGCGATCATCGGACTGCTCTGCGCCCGGCTGCGCTGGGTCAGCAGCGAGTTCGGAGACCAGGTTCTGCTGAAGGTGGAGGCGCGGATGGCCAAGCGGCTGCTGTTTCTCTCCGACCTGCTCTCGACGCGCGATGGCTGGATTGCGATTTCCCAGGCGGAGCTTGCCGAATTCCTCGGCACGACGCGCGAATCCGTCAACAAGACGATGCGGGTGTGGCGCGACCTCAAGGTGGTCGAGGCGCGGCGCGGCGCCATCCGTATCGCGGATCAGGCATGGCTGGAGGAGGCCGCGACCGCCGGTTAGCGACGGCGCTCCACGCGCCCGCGGGCGGTCCGCGCCCGCCTACTCGAAGACGATAGCCGGGCCGGACGCCGAGGCGCCGGACTTCTCCTCCTGCATGCGCGC
>JAUYMV010000179.1 GCA_030698645.1 Mesorhizobium sp. | reverse complement strand
ACCTATACGCTGTCGTCGAGCCCGTCGCGGCCGTTCTCGATCGCCGTCACCGTCAAGGCGCAGGCGACCAGCATCGGCACGCGCTGGATGTTCCAGAACCTGAAGCCAGGCGTGCGCATCCGCGCCTTCGGGCCGTCGGGCAATTTCTCTTTGCACAATCATCCGGCGGCCAAGTATCTCTTCCTGTCGGCCGGGTCCGGCGTCACGCCGATGATGTCGATGCTGCGTTGGCTGAACGATGTCGCGCCGCAGACGGATGTCGCCTTCGTCAACTGCGCCAGGCGGCCGGAAGAGATCATCTTCCGCAAGGAACTCGAACTGCTCGGCGCCCATATGCCGGGTCTCAACCTCGGCTTCCTCATCGAGGAGCGCTCCAGTCGCGAAAGCTGGTTCGGGCACATGGGCCGCATCGACTTCGTGCGCCTGCCGCTGCTGGCGCCCGATTTCCGCGAGCGCGAGGTGTTTTGCTGCGGGCCGGAGCCGTTCATGAACGCCGTGCGCCAGATGCTGGAAACCGCCGGCTTCGACATGGCGCAGTATCACCAGGAGAGCTTCGCCGCGCCGCAGCCCGACGTCCAGCCGGCGCCGTTGGGCGAGGGGGCAGGCGCCGGCGCGTTCGCCGAGCAATCGACGCCGATCCGCTTTTCGCTGTCGGACGTGGATGCAAGCTGCGCCGCGGGCCAGACCGTGCTGCAGACCGCGCGCGCCGCGGGCGTGCGCATTCCCGCCGCCTGCGAATTCGGCCTTTGCGGCACGTGCAAGGTCAAATGCGACGGCGCGGTCGAGATGAACCACAATGGCGGCATTCTCGACCATGAGATCGCCGACGGGTTCATTCTCGCCTGCTGCTCGAAGCCGCTCGGCGCGATTGCGGTCGAGGCCTGAGCGATGGGATCGTGCCGGCCGACGAGCCAGATGGGAGGGGTGGAGCGGGAACAGGGCGTGGCGCCCTCGGTGCCGGCCTATTGCGCCCCGGAAGAGGTGTTTCTCGCCTGGCTGCTCTGGCTGCCCGAGGGCGCCGACATGGCTACCGCGGCGCGCCGCGAAATCGCCCGCATCGACCGGGTCGACAATCCAGCCGACCCGCTGGTGCGGCTGAGGACCCTGCTGGCAGGAGTCGCGCGCGGACTTGCGCCGCCGTAGTGATGCCTGCGCCGTCCGCTATGCGAGAACCTCTCGTACGGAGCGGCGCAGGGAATAGGGCATGGCCGGCGCGCGGCCGAAGCGCACGCAGAGCAAGGGCAGGGCGGCGGCCTGCCCGGCCGCCGCGCCGAGCTCGCGGCGCATGCCGGTCTCGATCGGCTGGTTCAGATGCGCCGTTTTGATGTCGAGCGCGGTGGCCTGGAGGGCGAAGCGCTGAAACGCCCGACCGACGCGCGTCCAGTGGTCCGCATCGTCCGTGGCCGCGAAGAACACCGCGATACCGGCCGCCGAGTCGATCTGCTGACGATACCGGTCATTTTCGGCCCCTTGCGTGAAGACCATGTCGAACAGCGTTGGCGCGATCCATCCGGGCAGGGCCGGATTGCCGGAGCTGACCGAATAGAGACCATCCTTCGTCGCCATTGCCTGCGCGGGATTGAAGCGCAGCCAGTGCATCAACTCCTGCCGGAAGGCGGGGTCGGCCACCTGGCGGTCGTTTGCCGCCAGGATCAGGTCGCGCAGCCCGGCGATCTGCTGGCGATCGGTGATCAGCGCCGTCTCCACGCCTGGTATCGCCGCGGCAGCGGCCAGCGTTGCCAGATCGGCCGGATCGATCGCGCGTCCGTCATAGACGTTGCGCGTCGACTGGCGCGCCGGGATCGCGTCGAAGAGGGGAGACGTCGCCGCCGCGCCGGAGCCGAAATCGCATAGGAGCCTGCCGTCGCCAGCCGGATCGAAGCGCGGTTCCGTCGGGCGGCCCTGCGCCGCGGCGGCGAGCGCCAGGTTCTCGGCGGCGCAGCCGAGGCTGATGAACAGATGATGGTCCTGCGGATCGACGACCGGCGTCCGGCGCGAGAAATCGGGATGGATCTCGACCCCGCCGGCGGTCGCCACGAAGCGCCAGGGCTGGGTATTGTGGCTGTTGGCGGCGAGCGTCGCGTAGCGGACGAGTTCCTGGATATCCGCCGGGGCGGAGAGGGGGGTGCGCAAGGCCTCGGCGGCGCGGACCTGTTCAGCGGCGGAACCCATGCCGGCATAGCTCAGCAACCCGCCCGCGCCGGCCGCCGCGAGCACCGCTCCGCTTCCCCACAGTATATTGCGCCTGTTCATGCGGAACGCTCCGGTTGGTTTCGATCGAACGACCGATCTTTGCAAACTGGCATATCGGGGAATTCGCAGCCTTGATCGCGGTCAAGGCGCGCGATGGTCTTGATATCCAGACGAACTCCATCCGAACGACGACGCCGACGATGACGAGCACCATGTGGCGCAAGCAGAGGGGCAGGCGTGACCTACTCCTCGTAGCGGCTCGTTGCGTCGCGATCGCGCTCGTATCGTCTCTTCAGCGGAAACGGCGGCAACCAGGACTCGCGGCGGACGGTCCACAGTTCATAGGTTGGCATCAGCCGGTCGGGTTCATCCAGCGAGCCCAGGTTGACCTCTACTTCGTCGGCGCTGCGTCCGAAGACGGGTGAGCCGCAGCGCGGACAGAAGAAGCGCCCGGCGTAGTCGCGCGTCTCG
>JAUYMV010000168.1 GCA_030698645.1 Mesorhizobium sp. | reverse complement strand
GGCCTTGAGCAGCCAGAAATCGTTGAGGCTGCGCACCATGCTGTCGAATTCGTCCCACTGCGCGGGCTTCGTCAGATAGCAGTTCGCCTGCAGTCGGTAGCTGTTGGTGATGTCGGCCTCGGCTTCCGACGTCGTCAGGATGACTGTCGGGATGGTCTTCAGGGAATCGTCCCCCTTGATGAATGCCAGCACCTCCCGACCGTCCATCCGCGGCAGGTTGAGGTCGAGCAGGATGAGATCGGGGCGCGGCGCGTCCTGATGCGCTGCTTCCCGGCGAAGAAATTCCAGCGCCTCCACGCCGTCCGACGCGATATGCAGCTCGACATCCCAGTTCGCCTCGCTGAAAGCTTCCTGTGTCAGCCGCACGTCGCCGACGCTGTCTTCGACCAGCAGCACATGCCTGGCCGTCGAAGTCCGTCTTTTCATGGTCACGTTGTCCTCTCTCCTACCGCCAGTGCGAAGCGGAATGTCGATCCTTGGCCGAGTTTCGATTCGACGGAAATCGTCCCGCCGTGCCGCTCGACGATCTTCTTGCAGATGGCCAGTCCGATGCCGGTTCCGGCAAATTCCTCGCGCTTGTGCAGGCGCTGGAACATGCCGAAGATGCGGTCGTAGTACTGTTCGTCGATGCCGAGGCCGTTGTCCTTGATGGAGAACACCCATTCCTTGCCGTTCTTTTTCGCGTCGACATGAACCTTTGGAATGCCCGGGCCCTGGTATTTGATGGCGTTGCCCACGATGTTCTGGAACAGCTGTGCGAGCTGTGTCTCATCCGCCATCACGTTGGGCATATTGCCATGCGTGACCACGGCGCCGCTGTCCGCGATGGCCCCGCGCAGGTTTGCCAGCGCCTTGTCGAGCGCGTCGCCGCTCGACGTGTCGATCAGCTCCTGTCCCTTTGAACCGACGCGGGAATAGGCAAGCAGATCCTGGATCAGCCGCTGCATGCGGCTTGCGCCATCGACGGCGAAGGCGATGAACTCGTCGGCATCCGCGTCGAGTTTCCCCTGGTAGCGCCGCGACAGCAGTTGCGTGTAGCTCGCCACCATGCGCAGGGGCTCCTGCAGGTCGTGGGATGCGAGATAGGCGAACTGGCCGAGTTCTTCGTTCGATCGGTTCAGTTCCTCCATCTTCAGCAGCAGATGCGCGTCGGCATCCTTGCGCCGGGCGATGTCGCGGATGGCGGCCGTCACGAGTATGCCGTCGGCGCTGGCAAGCGGGCTCAGCATAAGTTCGATAGGGAACTCGCTGCCGTCCTTGCGCAGGCCTTGCAGTTCGATACCGGTGCCGATCTGCTGCGCGAGCGCATCTTCGTCCGAGCGCAGGCCGTCGGCGACCAGGCGTTCGGCGAAGCCGCGCGGAATGATGTTGGTGACCTTCTGGCCGAGCAGCTCGTTGCGCCGGTAGCCGAACTGCTTTTCGGCCTGCAGGTTGAGCAGCACGATCTCGCCGCTCTGGTTGACCACCACCATCGCGTCGGGCGCCGCCTCCAGCAGGCCGCGATAGCGGCCCTCCATCTGCGCCAGGTACCGTTCCGCTTCCTTGCGCAGGCTGATGTCGCGAATTGCCGCCGTCACCAGCGTGCCTTCCGCGCTTTCCAGCGGACTCAGCATCAGTTCCATTGGGAAGGCGCTGCCATCCTTGCGCCGCCCGGTCAGTTCGATGCCCATGCCGATCTGCTGCGCCAGGGCGTCCTCCGCCGAACGCAGTCCGTCGGCGACGAGACGTTCGGCAAATCCCTCGGGGATGATGTTCTTCACAGCCTGGCCGAGCAACTCGTCGCGGTGATAGCCGAACTGCTTTTCCGCCTGCACGTTGAGCAGGATGATCTCGCCGGCCGGATTGACGACGACCATCGCGTCGGGCGCGGCCTCGAGAAGCCCGCGGTAGCGTGCCTCCATCTGGGCCAGATGGCGGTCGGCCGCCTTGCGGACGCTGATGTTGCGGATCGCCGCGATCATCAATATGCCCTCGGCGCTTTCCAGCGGGCTGAGCATCAGCTCCAGGGGAAAAGCGCTGCCGTCCTTGCGCAGACCGGTCAGTTCGATGCCGGTGCCGATCTGCTGGGTCAGCGCGTCTTCCTCCGAGCGCAGATCGTCGGCGATAAGCCTTTCGGCAAAGCCTTCCGGGATGATGCTTCCAACCTTCTGGCCGAGCAGTTCGTCGCGATGATAGCCGAACTGTTTTTCCGCCTGCAGGTTGAGCAGGACGATCTCGCCGTTCTGGTTGACGACGACCATCGCGTCGGGCGCGGCCTCGAGAAGGCCGCGATAGCGCCCCTCCATCTGTGCCAGGACAGTCTTGCCGTTCTGGCGCGGGTGATGCGGGGGTGCCGCCTTCCCGGCCGGAATTGCCACGCCGTTTTCCGGCGCGCCTTGAGTCGTAGCGATCGCCTGTTCTCCTCCGTCCATGGTCATTCCAATCCGCCGCGTTTTTCCGTTCGAGAAAGAACCGTTGGCCGTCGGTCGCGCGTCAGGCCTGCCGCGTTCCCGACGGAAGCCTACCGGCAGGCCGAGCGCGGCGAGGAATGAGATTGGCTGACGCATCAGACTGCTGAGCGTCGGGGCCGCCTGAAGCGCGTTGACGCGACGCTCGGCTTTGCCGGCGCCTTCGAGGTCTGGCTGGTTTTCGCCGTCCCGCATGCGGTCGTCCTTGGATGCGATCGCACCGAGACCGGGAACAGCGCCGAGGACACGCAGAATCGCTGTGGCAGATGCAAGCGCGAACTGCCCTTTCCGACTGTAGCCCTGATGCGTGCTCATTACCGCGCGGGCGCGCCGAGGGCGGGCGCGCGACGCAACGCCGTTCTCTGGACCGTTGCGCCGGGCAAGCGGGCTGCGGAGGCGGTCGGGAGGCCGGCGATCTCTGCCACATGGCTTCGCAAGACGGGAGTTCGACCAGATTTCATGACTGCCCCTGGAGTCAGAAGACATGACGTCCTGACGGTAGACTGTTCTTCTAAATATCGTAAGAAAAGGATCGGAAATTACTCACGGAGCTGCGCGGTTATATAGAGGTATTTCCGTAGAAAATTAACGATTATTAAGATTTTATAAACAGCAGAAGAAGCTGCATGGTACCTCAACTAGTTCCGCACCAATTGGTTCCGGCCGCCAGACACATTTCGGTGAACTGGGTAGATTCCGATTGTCGCCCTGTCGCCGCCAGCGTCCTATAAGCGAGATGTGCTGTTGTTCGTGAAAGACAAGGGTCATGCTTGTTGTCGCGCTTGTCGTCGCAATAACCATCGCCGTGCTGATCGCGAGCATGTTCAGCCTCCGTGAGGAAGCCGAGCCAGGCCTGGCCGACAAACGTCGGTTGCATCAGGTCGTGGTAGGAGATTTCGCAGACCGGGCCGGCGGGCCAGGCGCTCCCGCACAGGTCCCGGCTTTCACTCCAGCGGTCCATCCGGCGGAAACGAGCGGCCCACGCCGGTGACGGCGGCGTCGGCTGCCTGCGGCCAAGCGCGCCGTGGGCATTGCGCTCTTCGGAACTGAGGTCCCGGCTGCTCGTCGGGGCCTCTCTTTCGATGAAGTGAATTCCGTTTGCGTGGAGTGCCGATGTTGTCGATGGAAGAACACCGTCTCGCCCACAGGCAACGCGTCCTCAAGCGCGCCTGCATCATCAAGGTCGCCGGTCAGAACGAGATCAGTTGCACGATCCGCAACCAGCACGAGGACGGTGCCGAACTTCGGGTCGGTGTCGACGATCTCGTGCCAGCGAGCTTCCTGCTCTACATCCCGGCCGACGGGCTCGCCTATCGCACCGAAATCCGCTGGCGCAAGGGCGAGCGGATCGGCGTCAGTTTCCTCGCCAAGGAGTCGCGTCCGAAGCAGCACTACGATTGAGCGGTCTCCGCCTCCACCTTCAGTTCGACCCGGTCGGCCGCGAAGCGTGTTTCCGAATACTGAACCGGTCTACCGTCGAGCCCGTCATTGACGGCCATCGTCACCAGCACGATGGCGCCGGGCGAAAGTCGCATGTCGGCAAGATCGGCGCTGCCGGCATGTCGCGCCGAAATCACCGTCGAACGGCGCACGTAGTCGCCGACGCCGAATGTGCGCAGCGCCACGGTGATCGATCCAGACTCGGCGAACCGCTCGGCGACCCCGGCAAACCGTGCGGCGTCGAAGAAGCTCGTTGCCCGCGAGACGGGCCGTCCGTCCGCCTCGCCCAGCGTCTCCAGCCGGACCACCCGCGCGCCCGGCGCCAGCGCCAGCGCCTCGGCGACAGCACTCGTCGCCGCCTCGGTCGCATGCGCCAGCAGCCGGCTCCGTCGTTCTGTTGCCTGGCCTTCCAGCCCGGCTGAAAAGCGGGTGCGGGTGGCGATCGCATAGGTCAGCCGCGGCTGCGTCTCGAAAAAGGTGCCGCGGCCCTGCTCGGCGCGCAGCACGCCTTCCTGCACGAGTTGCGCGATCGCGCTGCGCACCGTGTGCCGATTGACGCCGAAGCGCGCGGCCAGCACGGTCTCCGGCGGAAGGCGGCCGGGCGCGCCCTCCGCGCCCGAGCCTGCCAGCCCGCGAATCTGGTCGGCAATCTGCCGCCACAGCGCCACGCCGCTGCGACGTTCGATCGGTTCCGCGGTCTCTGTGCGCATATTTTTCCGTTCTGTCACGTCGCCGTCATGGACAACGCCTAGAGAATCCCATTAACTTGTCTAGTCGTCTATAGCAATAGACAACTAGATGCTGAAAGGCCCAGCGGATGAAATTGGATCACGAGGGCGCTGCTCAGGCGGCGCGGAAGGCGATGATGGCGACGCTTGCGCGGGCGCCGGCCGCCGAATTCCGGCGTCTGTGGAGCGACGCCGGGTTTGCGGCCGACGCCGAGACGCTGCGTGGCCCCGAGACCGGGCTCGTCACCGTGCGCGGACGCATCGGCGGCGGCGGCGCGCCGTTCAATGTCGGCGAGGCGACGGTGACGCG
>JAUYMV010000164.1 GCA_030698645.1 Mesorhizobium sp. | reverse complement strand
CGCCTTGCCCGCGCGGGCTCGAAGAAGCGCCCCTATTATCACGTCGTCGTCGCCGACGTCCGCTCGCCGCGCGACGGCCGCTTCATCGAGGCCGTTGGCGCCTGGAACCCGCTGCTGCCCAAGGAAGGCGGCGAGCGGATCAAGCTCGATGCCGACCGTATCAACCATTGGCTGTCGCATGGCGCGCTGCCGACCGACCGCGTGCTGCGCTTCCTCGACGAGGCCGGCATCTCCAAGCGTCCGGCCCGCTCGAACCCGAAGAAGGCCGAGCCGGGCAAGAAGGCCCAGGAGCGCGCCGCGCTTCTGAAGAAGGCGCAGGACGACGCCGCAGCCGCGATCGCAGCTGCGCAGGCGGCTCCGGCCGAGGCAGCGGCGGAAGCCGACGCTTCCTGAGCCTTGCGATGTAGGGATTAACGAAAAAGCGGGCTTCGGCCCGCTTTTTTTTGCCGGTAATGGTCCGGGGCGACGCGGCGATTGTGACGCCTGCATGACGTTCGGTTTAATCGAACGGTAAGTGTCGGTGTCCTAGTTTCACGGCGCGGTCAGGCACGACGATTTCGTGTCGGCATGACGCCAGCTTACCGCACCGGCGATCCGGTATGTCGACGCCAAATCTGCAGCTATATCCGCGCTCTTCGTGAACCGGTCTCGGACAAGTCTGTCCGGCTATCGGCATTCTTTCTGGGGCGAGGGCTGCAATATCCAGCGGGACACCGATGCACGCGCACAAACCTGACGCCGTTCCATCCGCCCAGTCGGGGTCGCAGGTCCGGTTTGCAGCCGTTTCTCCTCCCGCGTCGCCCGCAACCGACTGGATCGACCTCCACACCGAGTTCGTCGACGCACGCATGGTGATCCGGCGCTGGCAGGCTGCCCGAACGGGATCCGGCGGACTGCCGGCATATGAGGAACTGGCGCTCGGCAATCTTGGCCGTTTCGCGGATGAGATGGCTGTGGTGCGCTGCATGGCGCAGTCGGAACCGATTATCCTGCGGGCCGGCGCGCGGCTCGAGGCCATCGTCGGTGCCGCTTGCGCGGCGCGGCCAGTCGCGACTCTCGTGCACGCCTTTTCCATCGCCATCCAGTCCGCGCTCGACGGTGCCCGCTCCCGGCACGGTCCCCACCTCGCTCTCTCGCGGGCGGTGATCGACGGAATGGTCTCGACGGTCGAAACGATTGCGTTGCCCTTGTCCTGCGGTTGGCCGGGCGAGTATTTTCTGCTCTTCATGCGGCCGCGCGAGAGCCGGCTCGATCTCGCGCATCTGCTGATCAATTCGGCGCAGCAGGGAATTCTGGCGCTGAGCCCGGTCGAGCGGATCGTCGGCGGCATGCCCGATTTCTACATTCTCAGCATCAATGTGGGGGCCGCGCAGTTTCTCGGCGCCGGCCAGGGCCAGCTTGAGCACACTCTGCTTTCAGTCGCGCTCGATCGGGTCGGCCTTTCCGACGCCCTCGCTTTGTTTGCGCAGGCATCGGGCATGGCTGAAGCAAGCTTCGAGCTGGAGTATCGCTTGGACGGGGCGCCGATGGCGCTTCAGGCGGGCGTGGCGACCAGCAATGGGATTCTCGCCGTCACACTGACCGACGTGCGCGACATCAAGGCGCGCGCTGCCCTGTTTCGGTCGTTGTTCGATGAGAATCCGGTGCCGATGTATGTCCGGACCGCCGATGACGGGCAATTCATCAATGCGAACAGTGCGGCATTGGAGCTTTACGGTTACACGCGCGACGCCTTTTTCGGCCTCGACTTCGCCGACATCGTCGAACCGGCCGGCGCGCCACGTATGAGAAGGGCGCTCGTCAGTGCTAACGGAGCGATGGACAACCACCGGACATCGGCCGGCGCCAAACTCGATGTGATCGAATACACGACCGAGGTCAGCGTCGGCAACCGCGCGGCGATTCTGTCCACCATCCTCGACGTGACCGAGCAGAAGCGGGCCGAGGACCACATCACCTATCTGGCGCATCACGATCCACTGACCGGCATGTTCAACCGCACGGTCTTCACGCGCGAGATCCAGCATCTAGCTGCGCGGGCGCAGGAGCCGGACTTCAGCTTCGCTGTACTGCTGGTCGATCTCGACGACTTCAAGATCGTCAATGACACGCTGGGCCATGCGGCTGGCGACTGGCTGCTCGTCGAGGTCGCGCGCCGGCTGCAAGGACAACTGCGCAAATCCGACATCCTGGCCCGTCTGGGCGGCGACGAGTTCGCCATCCTCATACCCGAAATCGCAACGCGCGACGAGGTCGCTGACTTGGCGGAGCGGTTGCTTGCCGAGGTCAACGGCGGGCACTGCTTCGAGGGGTCGATCCTCACCGTCCGGGCCAGCATCGGCGCGGCGATCGCGCCGCTGGACGGCGACGACATGGAGAGCCTGCTGAAATCCGCCGATCTGGCGCTCTATCGCGCCAAGCATAGCGGCAAGGGCGTCTTCCAGTTCTTCGAGCCCGAGATGGACCTGCGCGCACGGGACAGGCGAGCGCTGGAAATAGAATTGCGCAATGCCGAGATTTCCAAGGATTTCGAACTCTACTACCAGCCCATTATTTCCGTCCGCACCGGTCAGCTACGCGGCTTCGAAGCGCTTCTGCGCTGGAACAACCCGCACCGGGGCATGGTGTCGCCAGCCGATTTCATCCCGCTCGCCGAGGAGACGGGATTGATCGACGAACTCGGCCGCTGGGTGCTGCGGGAAGCCTGCCGCACGGCAGCGAGCTGGCCCGATTGTCTGGTCGTCGCGGTCAACGTGTCGCCGATCCAGTTCCGACGCGGCGAACTCGTTGATGTGGTGTCGTCGGCGCTTTCTGAGGCCGGACTTGCGGCCGAGCGCCTCGAAGTCGAAATCACCGAATCGGTGTTGCTCGAGGAGATCGAAGCCAATCTGGTCATTCTTCGCAATCTGCGCGCTCTCGGCGTGCGCATTGCGCTCGATGATTTCGGCACCGGCTATTCCAGTATGAGCTATCTGGGGCGCTTTCCGTTCAGTCGCCTGAAAATCGATCGCTCGTTTGTTCGCGGCATCAGCGAAAGCCGCGAATCCCTGGCGATCGTCCGCGCCATCATAGGCTTGGGCACGAGCCTCGGCATCAACACCACCGCGGAAGGCGTCGAAACGGCCGGGCAGCTCGAAATGCTGCGTTCCGAGGATTGCGGAGAACTGCAGGGATTCCTGTTCAGTCCACCGGTGCGCAACGCCGACGTCTGGTCAATCATCGACGCCTATCTGGATCGTCCGGCTGCGGTGGCATGAGAGGTCACGCATCAAGCTGACCAGGAAGGATAGCGGCCAAGGCAGCCACAAGGGCCACCATTGCAGTATCCCGGCGGGCCTGATCGCCCGAGGTCGAGGCCGACAAGCTGCGCCCGTCGGCGATTGACGACGTAGCTGTCACCATCCAGGAACAAAAGTAGCGCGTAGCGAATTTCTCCAGCCTTTCGGGACGCCTTCGGTCGGGATAGAATTCCGCCCGGAGCATCCAATGACCGACAGAACCCTGACCGCCATCGGTTTCGACGCCGACGACACGTTGTGGCAGAACGAGCAGTTCTACACGCTGACGCGCAACCGTTTCCTTGGCCTGCTCAAGGACTACGCTGATCCGGACCATCTCGCGGACCGGCTCCTGGACGTCCAGCGCCGCACGCTGAAGATCTACGGTTTCGGCATCAAGGGTTTTACGCTCTCGATGATCGAGACCGCGATCCAGGTCACCGAAGGCCGCGTTCCGGGCGAGACCATCGAGAAGATCCTAGAAGCCGGCCGCGAGATGCTGGAGCATCCCGTCGAGACCCTGCCGTTCGTCCGCGAGACGATCGAGTCGCTCGTCGGCCGCTATCGCCTGATCATGATCACCAAGGGCGATCTCTTCGACCAGGAGCGCAAGCTGGCCGCATCCGGCCTTGGCGAGCTGTTCGACGGCGTCGAGATCGTCAGCGACAAGACCACCGCCACCTATGAACGCGTCTTCGCGCGCTACGGCGACGGTGCTGCGAAGTCGATGATGGTCGGCAATTCGCTGAAGTCGGATATCGTTCCGGCGATCGAGGCTGGCAGTTGGGGCGTCTTCGTCCCGCACGACCTGACCTGGGTCATCGAGCATATGGACGAGCCGGAAGGGTACGACCGTTTCCGCAAAATCGCGCATCTGGGGGAGCTGGCGAGGGTGGTCGACGAGATCGGCTAGGGCGGAGCGCTACTCCTCTCCCGGCTATTGCGGGAGAGGAAAGTGGTGGCCAGATGAGGGGCCGCGCAGGTTCTGCTGGTGCCGCCCCGCCCTTCGGGAGAAGGACTCTCCGGCCAAAGGCCGGGCCCGCGACTGCGGGCTCGCCGGTCGCCCGGCGCCCGCGGAGGGCCAGCCGCCGTCAGGCGGCGATACGGCCCGTGAGCGAGATCAGGCCGCCTTGAGCTTGGGCTGGATCAGGCCCCGCTCGATCAGCAGTTCGGCGATCTGGATGGCGTTCAACGCCGCGCCCTTGCGCAGATTGTCGGAGACGATCCACATCGACAACCCGTTGTCGACCGTCGAGTCCTCGCGGATCCGGCTGATGAACGTGGCGTCCTCGCCGGCCGATTCGAGCGGCGTGATGTAGCCGCCGTTCTCGCGCTTGTCGATCACCTGGCAACCCGGCGCATCGCGCAGCATGTCGCGCGCCTCGTCGGCGGTGATCGGGTTCTCGAACTCGATGTTGACCGCTTCCGAATGGCCGATGAACACCGGCACACGCACGCAGGTCGCCGTCATCTTGATCTTCGGGTCGAGTATCTTCTTGGTCTCGACCATCATCTTCCACTCTTCCTTGGTCGAGCCGTCGTCCATGAAGACGTCTATATGCGGGATGACGTTGAAGGCGATGCGCTTGGTGAACTTCTTGACCTCGACGCCGTCGGCGACGAACACGGCGCGGGTCTGCTGGAACAGCTCGTCCATGCCCTCCTTGCCGGCGCCCGACACCGACTGGTAGGTGGCGACCACCACGCGCTTGATCCTGGCAAAGTCATGCAGCGGCTTCAGCGCGACGACGAGCTGCGCCGTCGAGCAGTTCGGATTGGCGATGATGTTCTTGCGCGAAAACAGCGAAATGGCGTCCGGATTGACCTCCGGCACGACCAGCGGCACGTCCTGATCGTAGCGCCAGGCCGACGAATTATCGATCACGACGCAGCCCTGCTTGCCAATCTTCGGCGACCATTCCTTGGAGACGTTGCCGCCGGCCGACATCAGGCAGATGTCGGTATCGGAGAAATCGTACTGGTCGAGCGTCTTCACCTTCAGCGTGCGGTCGCCATAGGACACTTCCGTGCCCTGGCTGCGCCGCGACGCGAGCGCGACGACCTCATCGGCCGGAAAACCGCGCTCTTCCAGTATGTTCAGCATCTCGCGGCCCACATTGCCCGTGGCGCCGACTACCGCAACCTTGAAACCCATCGTGAAGTTCTCCTGTGCCCTCCGCCCGTTTGCATGAGCACCCGCCGGCTTCCGCGGGGTCCGCCCGGGGCCGGACCCGGGAGGAGCGATCAGGCCGAGGGAGGTCAGACCGTTTTGACGGTCTTGGTTTTGGCCGTGGTTTTGGTTGTACGGACGCGCGCGGACGAACCGGCCGAAAAGCCGGTCAAATCCATCGCCAGAAATGCGAGCATCAGGCCGCGCATGGAAAGCTCCGTTACGGGCGGGCTAATGACGGAGTTCGGGCCAAGAGTCAATCGGCGGCACGGCGCGCATGGCCTGAACGGCGACGATCATTTCGATGTGATTTGACCTCGCTCTGCTCGCTCATAGGTTTGTCTTGAGCAAAGGAGATATCCGATGATCGCAAGCAATCTACGAAAGCTGGCGATGGCGGCCGCCCTCTCGGCTTCCTTCGCGCTGCCGGCGATGGCCCACCATGGCTGGGCGTGGACGCAGGACGGCTTCTTCGAGCTGACCGGCAACATCACCGCCATCTTCTACGGAAACCCGCACCCGACGCTCGATGTCGAGGTGAACGGCGAGACCTGGCGCGTCGACCTCGCCACCCCGCGCGCGACGGCGAATGCCGGCTTCATGGAAGACACCGCCAAGGTCGGCGACGAGGTGACCGTAATCGGCAACCGCTCGCGCGATTCAACCGAGCGGCTGATGAAGGCGGTCCGGGTCACCGTCGGCGGCCAGACCTACGACGTCTACCCGAACCGCGTACCTTCGAACTGACGGGTTGTTGGCGGAGTTCCTCACCGCGCTGGAGCAGTTCGCCCCGATCCGGGCGCTGAAGGCCTCGTTCATCGCCTATCCGCTGGTGAACGCGCTGCACATCGCGGCGATCGGCGCCCTGTGGACGTCGATCGCCCTGATGGATCTGCGCGTGCTGGGTGCCTTCCGCGCCCTGCCTGAGCCGGCCTTCCTCGCCACCCTGCGCCGTGTCGCGCTGATCGCCTTCGCCCTCGCGGTGGCAAGCGGGCTCACGCTGTTTGCCGTTCGTGCGGGCCACTATGCCGGAATGCCCGCCTTCCTGATCAAGATGGGGCTGATTCTCCTGGCGGGACTGAACCTTGTGGCTTTCCAGCGTTTCGTACAATCGCCCCGGTCGCAACGTGCACCAAAACTCGCAGCCATTGCATCGCTGGTCCTGTGGACCGCCGTGCTCATCTGCGGCCGCTTCATCGGCTTCCTCTAGCCGCGTTCAGGCCGAAAGCGCGCGGAACTTCGCCAGCACCGCGTCACCCATGCCCGTGGTCCCGACCTCGGTCATGCCGGCGGACATGATGTCGCCGGTGCGGATGCCGTCGTCCAACACCGCTGCGATTGCCGCCTCGAGCCGGTCGGCCTCGGCGATCATGTTGAACGAATAGCGCAGGCACATGGCGAAAGACGCGATCATGGCGAGCGGATTGGCGATCCCCTTGCCCGAAATGTCGGGCGCCGAGCCGTGCACCGGTTCGTAGAGCGCCTTGCGGCTGCCGGTCTTCGGATCGGGAGCGCCGAGCGAGGCCGACGGCAGCATGCCGAGCGAGCCGGTCAGCATGGCGGCGATGTCCGACAGCATGTCGCCGAACAGATTGTCGGTCACGATGACGTCGAACTGTTTCGGCCAGCGCACGAGCTGCATGCCGCCGGCGTCGGCCAGCATGTGCGTCAGTTCGACATCCGGATACCGCGCCTTGTGCGTCGCGGTCACGACCTCGTTCCACAGCACGCCGGACTTCATGACGTTGCGCTTTTCCATAGAGCAGACCTTGTTGCCCCGCGTCCGCGCCAGTTCGAACGCGACGCCCGAAATGCGCTCAATCTCGAACGTGTCATAGACTTGGGTATCGATGCCGCGCTTCTGGCCGTTGCCAAGGTCGATGATCTGCTTCGGCTCGCCGAAATAGACGCCGCCGGTCAGCTCGCGCACGATCAGGATGTCGAGGCCCTCGACGACCTCGGGCTTGAGCGACGAGGAATTGGCAAGCGCCGGGTAGCAGATCGCCGGACGCAGATTGGCGAACAGCTCCATGTCCTTGCGCAGGCGGAGCAGACCGGCCTCGGGCCGCACCTCATAGGGAACGCCATCCCATTTCGGACCGCCGACGGCGCCGAACAGCACGGCGTCGGCAGCCATCGCCTTGGCCATGTCGGCGTCGGAGATTGCCTGTCCGTGCGCGTCATAGGCCGAGCCGCCGACCAGGCCTTCCTCGGTCTCGAAGCCGGCGCCGAGCTCTTCGTTCATCATCGCGATCAGCTTGCGCACCTCGGTCATCGCCTCCGGGCCGATGCCGTCGCCTGGAAGAAGGAGGAGCTTGCGCGTTGCCATGGACTTGCCTCTTGGATGTCTTGAACCGGCGCCTTGCTAGCCGCGATGCGGCGGGCGCGCAAGTTCCGCATCCGGCTCCGTCGCATCGGCATCGTCGCCGTGCCGCGAGGCGTTGGCTCGGTTGATATGGATCAATGCTTGGGACCGAGCGGGCATTACTTCTAAACATTGTTAGGGAGGCATTTAATGACGGTGTTTTCTTTCCACTGCACCAACGGAAGTGGGTTCCACGCGGAACCGGGACACTCGATTACCGCGCATGTTGAGATCGCGGCCGCGTCGTGGGTGGGCGGCAATGATTTTCTAGGTGTCACCGAGGGTTATGTCGGCTTCTCCAATCGGGGAATGGAACTTCAGGATTCGGGATTCAAGCCTGTCGCCGAACTCCTGCTGCAGGGCCCGAAGGATATGTTTGAAACGATCCCGATGGGCTACATCAGTGGGATGGTGATTCACCGGCCCCGGCAGGGTGTCTCGCCGTCAGGCTGGCGATGGATGATGTTCAGCCGAATCTGAAGCACACTCAGCGCGCCAGAGCCGCACTCATTGCCGCGCGCAAATCCTTTGGCCAGTTCTTGGCGTCAGGCCACATTTGCGGTTTCGGACCGTCCGTCTGCTGGGCGAAGTAGACCTTCCTGCCCTTCGGATCGACGCCCATGAATGCGTTGGCGCCACCGCAATTGTGCGGCACGCAGCCGCTCGCGTGAAAAATGCCGGACGGCAGCGTTTCGGGCGCCGTGCCCACGCTCAGTCCGCTGACGACATCGCTCATGGCGCCGCCCAGCACCTTCTGCGCTGCCCGATAGACCGCCTCGTTGTCGAATGCGGCCATGATGTGATCCATTTTCGACGGATCGAGATCGTCCCAGTTGGATCCCGGCTGCGGCGCGAAGCTCAGGATTCCAGCGATCTTCAGCCCGCCATCCGGCGTCCAGGAATGCAGTTCCGAAGAGCCGCCCGGCCCGACATAGGGAACG
>JAUYMV010000162.1 GCA_030698645.1 Mesorhizobium sp. | reverse complement strand
ATCTGCATCCGGCGCTGAAGCGTCGGAACGTGAGTCTGATCAAGGGTTTCGCGCGCAAGGTGATGATCGAGAATCACCGCGCCACCGGCGTCGAGATCGAAGCTCGCGGAAAGATTCAGGTCGTTAAGGCAAGACATGAAGTGATTCTCGCGGCATCGTCGATCAATTCGCCGAAACTGCTCATGCTGTCGGGCATCGGACCGGCCGCGCAATTGCGCGACAATGGCATCGAGGTGCTCGTCGACCGGCCGGGCGTCGGGCAGAACCTGCAGGACCACATGGAGCTCTACATCCAGCAGGAGTCGGTCCAGCCGATCACGCTCTACTCGGTGTTGAACCCGCTCTCCAAGGCCTGGATCGGCGCGCAGTGGCTTTTTCTCGGCCGCGGGCTCGGCACGACCAACCATTTCGAGAGCGCCGCCTTCGTGCGCTCGAAGCCCGGCGTCGACTATCCCGACATCCAGTATCATTTCATCCCGGCGGCGGTGCGCTACGACGGCAAGGCGGCGGCCAAGGCGCACGGCTTCCAGGCGCATGTCGGACCGATGCGGTCGAAGTCGCGCGGCAGCGTCACGCTGCGCTCGGCCGACCCCTGGGCCGCCCCGCGCATCCAGTTCAACTACATGTCGCACGAGGACGACTGGACCGACTTCCGCCACTGCATCCGGCTGACGCGCGAGATCTTTTCGCAGGCCGCGTTCGATCCGTTCCGCGGCAAGGAGATTTCGCCGGGCAGCCACGTCCAGTCCGACGACGAGCTCGACGACTTCATCCGCCAGCACGCCGAGAGCGCCTATCATCCCTGCGGCACGTGCCGGATGGGACGCGCCGACGACGCCGATGCGGTGGTCGATCCGGAGTGCCGGGTGATCGGCGTCGAGGGCCTGCGTGTCGCCGACTCCTCGATCTTCCCGCGCGTCACCAACGGCAATCTCAACGCGCCGTCGATCATGGCCGGCGAGAAGGCATCCGACCATATCCTCGGTCGGGCGCCGCTCGCGCCATCCAACCAGGAACCCTGGATCAACCCGCGCTGGCGGGAATCCGACCGATGATTTCGCGCGCGCCCGAGACCCGTGTAAGGTCGGGCGGCCGCATTGCAGGAGACACGACATGAACGCGCAGCCCAAGGCATCGCACTACATCAACGGCCGCTATGTCGAGGACGAGGGCGGGCCTGAGATGGCCGTCATCTATCCGGCAACCGGCGAGACCATCGCCACGCTGCACGGCGCGACGCCGAATATCGTCGAGCTCGCCATCGAGGCCGCGCGCGCCGCGCAAGGCGCCTGGGCGCGGCTGAAGCCGGTCGAGCGCGGCCGCATCCTGCGCAAGGCCGCCGACATTTTGCGCGCCCGCAACGATGAGCTGGCGCGGCTCGAAACGCTCGACACCGGCAAGGCGATCCAGGAGACGCTGGTGGCCGACCCGGCGTCGGCCGCCGACGCGCTCGAATTCTTCGGCGGCGCGGTCGCCAGCTTCAACGGCGACTACATCGATCTCGGCGGCCCGTTCGCCTACACCAGGCGCGAGGCGCTCGGTGTCTGCGTCGGCATCGGCGCCTGGAACTACCCGATCCAGGGCGCCGGCTGGAAATCCGCCCCGGCGCTCGCCATGGGCAATGCGATGGTCTTCAAGCCGTCCGAGAACACGCCGCTTTCGGCGCTGGCGCTCGCGGAAATCTACACCGAGGCCGGCCTGCCCGACGGCCTGTTCAACGTGGTGCAGGGTTATGGCGATGTCGGCGCGGCGCTGGCCAGCCACCCGGCGGTCGCGAAAGTCTCGCTCACCGGCTCGGTGCCGACCGGCAAGAAGGTGCTGGCGCTCGCAGGCTCGTTGATGAAGCACGCGACGATGGAACTCGGCGGCAAATCGCCGCTCATCGTCTTCGACGACGCCGACCTCGAGAACGCCATCGGCGGCGCCATGCTCGGCAATTTCTACTCAACCGGCCAGGTCTGCTCGAACTCGACGCGCGTCTTCGTCCAGCGCGGGCTGCACGACCGCTTCCTGGAGCGGCTGGCCGAGCGCACCAAGAAGATCCGCATCGGCGACCCGCTCGACCCGGAGACGCAGATGGGGCCGCTCGTCAGCAAGGCGCAGCACGAAAAGGTCCTGGGTTATGTCGAGATCGGCAAGGCCGAGGGCGCCAACCTCGTCACCGGCGGCGGCGTGCCGCGCCTGCAGGGCCTCGAAGGCGGCTTCTTCATCGAGCCGACGGTGTTTTCCGGCGTCACCGACGAGATGCGCATCGCGCGCGAGGAGATTTTCGGCCCGGTGATGAGCGTGCTTTGCTTCGACGACGAGGACGAAGCGATCGCGCGCTCAAACGACACCGAATTCGGCCTGTCCGCCGGCGTCTTCACCCGCGACCTGGCGCGCGCCCACCGCGTCATCGGCGAACTGCAGGCCGGCACCTGCTGGATCAACAACTACAATTTGTCGCCCGTCGAAATCCCTTTCGGCGGCGCCAAGGCGTCGGGCATCGGCCGCGAGAACTCGCTGGAGGCGCTGAAGCACTACAGCCAGGTCAAGACGGTCTATGTCGAGACGGGCGACGTGCAGAGCCCGTATTAAGGGGTATGGCGGCGCGAGCGCAAAAAACCGCCGCACCCGTGAGCCTAGGCGGAAAACCTCACAGCGACGCCGCGCTGGCGGAAATAGGCCTGCATCAGCTTGCGGCCCGAGCGGTTGCCCTGAGCGAGCCTCGCCGGATCGAACACCGCCTCTTTAGCTCCTTCCCGCTTCAGCGCCGCCTTGAGGCTCGCAATCAGGGCGTCGATCTCGGCATTGTCCGACTGGAGCGATGCATAGATGCTGTCGGTTGCCTCGGCCACGGTCGGCTCGCTCACGGTCACACTCCTTTGATTCGTCGGATGGCGGGTTAGCACAGCTTTGCGGTCTGACCCAAATCGACGGTCCGGCCCTTGGCGTTCATCGGCCATGGCGCTGAAGATGTCGCCGGAATGGCATCGGCATTTTTCTCGCCGGCGCTGCGGCCACAGCCACCTGTTCGGCAAATCCGCGGAAGGGGCATCGGCCAGCGCGACGCCATCAGCCGCAAGGGGGCTGGCAGACCGTCCATGTCGAGATCGGCGACGTGCAGTTTTCCTACTGGGCCTTGCGTCCGAGCGACCGCATTGTCTCCAGCCATTCCGCCCGACTCTCGGCGGAGCCTTCAACCATGCCGACGATCGACGAGCGAACGGGCGAGACGCCGACGAAGTTGAGGATGTTGCGCTTCAGGCTCTTCACCGAATGCGCGCCGAAATACCAGTTGTAGACGAAGGCGGGCATTCCCATCGTCACGACGAGCCGTCCCGACTTGCCCTTCCACAGCCCTGGCGAAAGCGACCGGGCGGCCTTGTCTATGGCTACGCCTGGCCGGCCGATCTGTTCGAGGAAGGCCTTGAGCAGCGCCGGCATATCGCCCAGCCACAGCGGATAGAGGATTACCAGGTGGTCGGCCCAGACGATGGAGGCCGCGGCATCGGCGAGTTGCGGCGGCACGGGAGCGTCCTGCCAATCCTCCCTGCGGCGGAGAATCGGCACGTCGAGTTCGCCCAGCACGATGCGTCGCACCTTGTGCCCGTTCGCTTCCGCGCCTTCCGCGTAGGCTGCGGATAGCGCGTGAACAAACCGCTCGGGCCGCGGATCGGGATGGCCGTTGATGATGAGAACATTTTTCGGCATCGATCTCGCTCCGGTTCGACGCAAGCTATGCCTGATCTCCGGCATCGACGCCTTGAGCTGGGTCAAGGCTCGGCTGTCAATCGTAACGCTTCATGTAGACGGAGAGCGCCGTCACGATGTGGTAGAGGATGCTGGCGGGCACGTCGCCGCCGAGCGCCCTGCCCTTTTCGTCGATCTGGTCGATCCACATGCCGTTCGGAGCCGGGTCGAGGTGCCAGCGGAACAGGCGGCCGACGCGCGCCTCGATCTCCGGCTTCAGGTCGGGTCCGGCCGTGCCGTCGAGCGCGATGGCCGCCTTGATCGCCTCCGTCTGCGGCCAGGAACGCGAGATGCGGTCGAGCGGGATGCCCTGCCGCGATACCGCTCCGTAGGCGAGCCCAGTGGCGCGATTCAGCCCGTTGGCGATGGCCGACGCATAGAGCTTCCGCGCATAGGGAACGAGGTCCTTCTGTCCGCTCGCGGTGGCGAACTCGACGAGCAGGGCGGCCCATTCGAAATGGTGGCCGGGCTCGGTCCACTGACCCTTTTCGCCCTCGGCGGGCTTCCAGTCGTCGTCGAAGAACTCGCCGACCGTCCAACTCTCGGCGTCGAAGAAATGGCTGCGGAAATGATCGACGATGCGGGCGGCGCGGCGCAGATACTGCCGGTCACCGGTGGCGCCATGCCAGGCGAGGAACGCTTCCAAGAGGTGCATGTGCGGATTGGAGCGGCGCAGGCCCTGGCCCGATGACGTCTCCAGGAAGCCGCTCATCCGCGTGTCCTCGAGGCGGTGGTCGAGGAAGTCGAAGGTCTCGCGCCCAAGGCCGAGCGCGTCCGGGTGGCCGGCCTTGTGCGCGTGCGCCAGCGCCAGCAGCACGGTCGAGTGGTCGTAGGCGTCCTCCACCGGATCGGCGACGCTGCCGTCGATGTTCAGCGTGCGGGCGAAGCCGCCGCCTTCATTCCGCCCCTTCGACATGAAGTCGATGCCGTGCGCGATCAGCCGGTCGGCCGGGCCGGTCCAGCCATGGTCCCTGGCGACCGCGAAGGCGTAGACTTGGCGGGCCATGGTGCGCATGCGCTTCGGCTTCAGCACCGGCCGCCCGTCGAGGCCGAGCGCCTCGAAGAAGCCGCCGTCGCGCTCGTCGACGCCCACCGTCGACCACAGCGGCAACGCCTCCTCGAACAGCCAGTGCCGCACGCGCTTCATCCATGCGCCGTCGGCCAGCACGTGGTCCTGCGCCGGGGTGAACTTGGTCTCGAGCCGGCCGCTCTTTTCCAATCGCTCGACGATCTTCTTGACGTTCTGGCTCTGGCTGACCGGCGCGACGAAGGTCGCGTCCGGCGTCGCGACGATCGCCACGCCCGACATGCCGATGACCGACAGCAGCCGCCCCTGGCTGCGCAGATAGGAGTGTTCGGTGTCGATGGCGACGACGTCGCCGATCACCACATTGCCGTCGGCGTCCGATTCGCTGACGTCGAGCAGCGACTGCCAGGAACCCAGATCGTTCCAGCGGAAGCTGGCCGGCACCATCTTGACGCCGCTGCTCTTCTCCATCACCGCGTAGTCGATCGAGATCGACGGGATGTCGGCATAGAGATCGACCGGCAGGAAGACGCCCGAAACCTCGCGGCTCGCCGCATTGAAGGCCGCCTCCGCCTTGCTCCAGATCTCCGGCTGCAGCGCCGCGAACGCATCGCGCATGACGCTTGCCTTGAACAGGAAGATGCCGGCGTTCCAGAAGAAATTGCCGGCCGCCAGATAGCTTTCGGCAGTCGCCAGATCCGGTTTCTCGACGAAGCGCATGACGTCGCGCGCATCGCCCGCGCCGGCCGCCTCGACATAGCCATAGCCGGTTTCCGGACTGGTCGGCGTGATGCCGAAGATGACGATCCGCCCGTCATTGGCCGGCGCCACGCCCTTTTCGATGGTCGCCCAGAACTGTCGGTCCGAGCTGATCTCGTGGTCCGACGGCACCACCAGCACCAGCGCGTCGCCATGCCGGTGCATCGTCTCCAGCGTGGCGATGGCGACCGCCGCCGCGGTGTTGCGCCCCACAGGCTCGAAGATCGCGCCGCCGCCGGCCAGATCCATGCCGGCCAGATCGTCGCGCACCCGGTCGGCATGCCGCTCCGAGGCGATCAGGTGCACCGGCGCTTCGCCGGCCGTGCGAGCGCGCAGCCGGCGCACGGTCTTCACCAGCATCGAGCCATTGCCCGCCAGGTCATGGAACTGTTTTGGATTGTCCTCGCGCGACAGCGGCCAGAGGCGCGAGCCGATGCCGCCGCTCATGACGTAACAGACGATGCGGCTGTTCATGCGTGTCGTCCTCAGAGCGTCTGGTTGTAGGCGCCGACTTCCGGGTTTTCGCGCAGGACCCGGTCGACCGCCTCGAACATCGCACGCTTGCGCGCCTCCGACACCGGGCTCTCGACGACGACCACCAGTTCCGGCTTGTTGGACGAGGCGCGCACCAGGCCCCAGGTGCCGTCCTCGGCCACCACGCGCACGCCGTTGACGGTGATCAGGTCGACGATCTTTTGCCCGGCGATCGGCTCGCCGGCATCGCGCATCGCCTCGAAGCGCTTCACGACGCGCTCGGCAACCTCGTATTTCACCTCGTCGGCGCAATGCGGCGACATGGTTGGCGAGCCATAGGTCAACGGCAGCGCGCGGTAGAGGTCGGCCATCGACTTGCCCGGGTTGCGCTCCAGCATCCGGCACACCGCGATCGCCGTCACCAGCCCATCGTCGTAGCCGCGGCCGATCGGCGGGTTGAAGAAGAAATGGCCGGACTTCTCGAAGCCGGCAATCGCCGACAATTCCTTGACGCGGCGCTTGATGTGCGAATGGCCGGTCTTCCAGTAGTCGGTGACCGCGCCGTTGGCGATCAGTTGCGGGTCGGTCTTGAACAGGCCGGTCGACTTGACGTCGACGACGAATTTCGAGCCCGGATATTCCGCGGAAATGTCCCGCGCGAGCATGACGCCGACCTTGTCGGCGAATATCTCGTTGCCCTCGTTGTCGACGACGCCGCAGCGGTCGCCGTCGCCGTCGAAGCCGAGGCCGACATCGGCGCCGGTGCGCAGCACCTCGTCGCGGATGGCGTGCAGCATCTTCATGTCTTCGGGATTGGGGTTGTAGTTCGGAAACGAGTGGTCGAGTTCGGCGTCGAGCTGGATCACCTCGCAGCCGATCGTCTCCAGCATCCGCGGCGCGAAGGCGCCCGCCGTGCCATTGCCGCAGGCGGCAACCACCTTCAGCTTGCGGCCGATTTTCACGCCCTCGGTCAGGTCGGCCAGGTAGCGGACGCGGAAATCCGGGATGAACTCGTAGGAGCCGCCGCCGGGCAGGTCGAAATCGCCCTCCAGCACGATCTGCTTCAGCGCCGACATCTCGTCCGGACCGAAGGTCAGCGGCCGGCCGGCGCCCATCTTGACGCCGGTCCAGCCGTTCTCGTTGTGCGAGGCGGTGACCATGGCGACCGAGGCGGTGTCGAGCGCGAACTGCGCGAAATAGGCCATCGGCGACAGCGCCAGCCCGATATCCTTGACGCGGGCGCCGGCCGCCAGCAGTCCGGTCACCAGCGCCAGCTTGATCGACAGCGAATAGGAGCGGAAGTCGTGGGCGACGACGATGCCGGGGCCGGCGCCGAGGCGCTGGATCAGCGTGCCTAGCCCCATGCCGAGCGCCTGCACGCCGACGAGGTTCAGTTCGGGCGGCTTGCTCGATGCCGGATGGCCGAACCACCAGCGCGCATCGTATTCGCGAAAGCCGGTCGCCCTGACGAGGGCCTGCGTCTCGAACTCGAAACTGTTGGGCACGGCGTCGGCGACAGGCTTGAACGTCACGCGGGAAAGCTCCTCCGGAAACCGCCCATTCAATATACGCGGCCGCGCGAGGCGGCAACCGCGCCGCCGCGCCGTCACCCGGTTTTCCGGCTGTCTTCCCGCGCGACGAAATGGACGCGAAACCATGCGCCTATTTGCTTGCGGACCGGCAACGCGCCCGCTATAAGCCCGCGTCTGGTCACGGAGTGTAGCGCAGCCTGGTAGCGCACGTCGTTCGGGACGACGGGGTCGCAGGTTCAAATCCTGCCACTCCGACCAGTTTAATCAAGAGCTTATGTTCCCGGAAATGGACTTGAGCGGGTGGCCGCGCCGTTTCGCAGCTCTCTTTGCCCGACAATCTGATGATTCACGAGGCTCGCCGTGACGCGCGTAGCGCAACGGGCGACGGAGGGTGCATGTTCGGCGGCGACTTGAACTTCCTGGATTGCGTCTTCATCGTCCGCGCGGGACGATCAGCAAAGGAAAGCGGTAAGGGGCAAAGTTCGATGTTGCAGTGCGATAGAAAACATGTAAGTGTGAACCACGTTAACTCAATCTTGAGGATAAAATTATGAAGCTGCTGCATGCGTTTATCATTCCGGTGGTTGGACTGGGGATGCAGTTCGCGTTGGCGGCGCCTGCCCTCGCAGATCAGGCTAGCGTGGTATCGGGCTGCTCCGGCGGGGGAGACTGCTCCGCGCTTGTGTCGGCTTACATCAACGATCTCAAGAGCACGAACACCTCAGCGGCTGACCTCGACGCGGCGATGGCCGACTTGACGGTGGCTCTTGGCGAAGCTGCTCAGGGCATCAATTCTCCGGCGGTCAAGGCCGCGATTGCTTCCGGCATCCGAACAGCTTCTGCCGCGGTTGCCGATGCTGCCCAGCGTCGGCGGATTTATGATATCGCGCTGGCAGTCGAGAACGACCAGGACGATTCCATCCCCCAGACGGCGGCAAGCGGAGCATAAGCTTCGGGCCGGTTCGGTCGGCGTGTTTTCGCCGACCTCGATGTGACGTGGAAATGGAAATGGCGCCCGAAAGGCGCCATTTCCATTTCGGAGTCGAGACCCCCGACCGGTGCTGATGCCCTAGGCTGAATCGACATTCAGCGCATCCATATCATTGCTGCTGCGAGTTGGAGGAAGCCGAGGAAGTGCGCGGAGCGTCTGTCGAAGCGGGTCGCGATGCGTCGGAAGTGTTTGAGTTTGTAGAAGCATCGTTC
>JAUYMV010000142.1 GCA_030698645.1 Mesorhizobium sp. | reverse complement strand
CGCCATGCGCTGGCGGTCGAGGTCGGGCCAGTCCTGAAATGTCACGAAGGGCGACAGGTCGAAGCGCGCCGGGTCGAGCGCCGGCATCAGCGCCTCCAACCGCGCCCGGCGTTCCATGAAGGGCAGCGGCCGAAGATCCTCGCCGCCATGCTGCAGCAGGTCATAGCAGCGCATGAAGGCCGGAAATTTCGCCGCCAACTTCGCCGATACGGTCTTGCGGTTCAGCCTCTGCTGCAGGTCCGAAAAACTCCCCGTCGCCGAGGGCGACCCGACCAGCAGTTCGCCATCGATCACCGCCTCGAAATCCATCGCGTGGAGCAGGTCGGGAAACGCCGTCGCGACATCGTCGCCGGTGCGCGAATAGAGCCGCCGCGCCCCACCCTCGGCCGACGCCTGCACCCGGATGCCGTCCCACTTCCACTCCGCCGCATAGTCGGCCGGATCGATCCTCTCGAGATCGCGGTCCTCGACCGGATGCGCCAGCATTACCGGCCGGAACATGGCGAACGCCGCCGACACCGGCTTCTCCGCCGTGCCCTCCAGCCAGGCGAACAGCTTCGCATAAGGCGGCTTCAGCCCATGCCACAGTTCCTCGATCTCGTTGGCGTCCTTGCCGCCGAAATCCGCCAGCGCCTGCTTGGCGAGCCGCGCCGAGACGCCGATCCTGAGGCCCCCGGTCGCGAGCTTGATGAGCGCGAACCGCGCCGGAATGTCGAGCGCGTCCAGCAGCGTCGCGATCAGCTTCGGCCCATCCGCCCGGCTCGACCGCTGCAGCCGCGCCACGACGTCCGACAGCCGCAGCTCCCGCTCGGCGGTGGTGCCGGCATCCGGCCAGACCAGCGAGATCGTTTCCGCGAGATCCCCGACATAGTCGTAGGAATAGCCGAACAGCACCGGGTCCATGCGCTCGGTGACGAGCGTGCGCAGCATGGCCGGCTTCACCGCCGGAATGTCGAGATCGCCGGTGATGGCGGCAAGCGCCAGGCCCCGGTCCGGGTCCGGCACGTTGCGGAAATAGTCGACCAGCAGCGTCAGCTTGCCATTGCGCGATGGCGTGAGCACGAGGCGGTCGAGGAGTTCGGCGAAGGGCCGCATCAATCCCCCTCGTCTTCATAGCCGATCAGATGCAGCGGCTGCGCGGCGATGCCGTTCAGGCTGCACCAGCGCACCAGCGCCTCCTCGCGGCCATGCGTGACCCAGACCTCGGAGGCGCCGGTGTCCTCGATCGTCGCCAGCAGTTCGTCCCAGTCGGCATGGTCCGACAGGATCAGCGGCAGTTCGACGCCGCGCTGCTTGGCGCGCTGGCGGATGCGCATCCAGCCGGACGCGAAGCACGACACGGGATCAGGAAAGCGCCTGGCCCAGCGGTCGGCGAAGGCCGATGGCGGCCCGACGACGATGGCGCCGGCGAACTGGTCCCTTGCGCCGCTCTCAATCGTCGCCGGCGCGAGAGGGCCGAGATCGATCCCTTGCGTCTCGTAGTAGTCGCAGAGCTTCGCCAATGCGCCATGGATGTAGATCGTTCGGTCATAGCCCGCATCGCGCAAGAGCCGGATCACCCGCTGCGCCTTGCCGAGCGCATAGGCGCCGACGAGATGCGCGCGCTCGGGAAACTGCCTGACCGATTCCAGCAGCCGCGCCACCTCCTCGCTCGACTCCGGATGCCGGAAAACCGGCAGACCGAACGTCGCCTCGGTGATGAACACGTCGCATTTCACTGGCTCGAACGACGCGCAGGTCGGGTCCGCCCGCCTCTTGTAGTCGCCCGACGCGACGATGCGGAAGCCGTCCTTCTCCACCTCGATCTGCGCCGACCCCAGCACATGGCCTGCCGGATGGAACGTCACGCCGACGCCATTGATCTCGATGCGCTCGCCGATCGCGGCCGCCTGCGTCTCCCGGGCAAACTGCGCGCCGTAGCGGATCGCCATGATGTCGAGCGTCTGCCGCGTTGCCAGCACCTTCGCGTTGCCCGGTCGCGCATGGTCGGCATGGCCATGCGTCACCAGCGCGCGCTCCACTGGCCGCACCGGGTCGATGAAGAAATCGCCGGGCGGGCAATAGAGGCCTTCGGGTCGAGTGTGCAGCAGGTCGCGGGCGCGCATGCGCCAAAGATAGGCGGTTCCGGCGCCGGGGGAAGTGCCTAGCGGAGGGTCGGGCCGATGCCCGAAAGCGGAATGCCCCACGCACCGTCATTCCGGAACGCTGGAACCGAGCCCTCGCCGGCATCCCGGAGGCCGAACGCACGGCCGGTGGTGCGCGTCCCTTCTCCCCGTTTACGGGGAGAAGATGCCGGCAGGCAGAT
>JAUYMV010000141.1 GCA_030698645.1 Mesorhizobium sp. | reverse complement strand
GACGTTTCGCTGCCCCGCCGTCAAGCCGGCAGCAGGGCGCCCGACGTGGGAAATGCTGGACCAGCACGGCCGCCTTGCCTGACGATCGAATCGGCGTAGATAGCACCGACCCCTCAGGAGCCGCCATGACCTCTCATCTGTTTTCGCCGATCACGCTCGACGGGCTGGATTTCCCCAACCGGATCGCCGTCGCCCCGATGTGCCAGTATTCGGCGGATGATGGATCGGCCAGCGACTGGCACCTGCAGCATTGGATGAACCTGGCCATGTCGGGCGCCGGCATGGTCACGATCGAGATGACTGATGTCGAAAGGCGGGGGCGCATCTCGCATGGCTGCCTCGGGCTTTATTCGGACGCCAACGAGGACGCCGCCCGGCGTGCGCTCGACGCGGCAAAGCGCGTCGCCATCCCCGGCACGAAGTTTGGCACCCAGTTGGCGCATGCCGGACGCAAGGCGTCGAACCAGCGCCCATGGGAGGGCGGCGGGCCACTCGGTCCCGACCAGGACCCGTGGCCGGTCGTGTCGGCGTCGGCGATCGCCTATGCCGATGGCTGGCAGGTCCCGCATGCGCTGAGCGAGGCGGAAATCGAAGCGATGATCGGTCGTTTCGCGGAAGCGGCGCTGAGGGCGGAACGGGCCGGATTCGACTTCATCGAGTTGCATGGAGCGCATGGCTACCTGCTGCAGCAGTTCCTGTCGCCGCTGTCGAACGTCCGCACGGACCGCTGGGGAGGCTCGCTCGAAAACCGCATGCGCCTGATCGTCGAGGTCGCCCGCGCGATCCGCCGGGCAACGCCTGATCTGATGCTCGGCGCAAGGCTTTCGGTCAGCGACTGGGTCGATGGCGGCTTCATGCCGGAGGACGGGATCGACGTGGCGCGCGCGCTGAAGGACGTCGGGGTCGCCTATATCTGCTGTTCGAGCGGCGGCAACTCGCCGCTGCAGAAGATTCCGGCCGGGCCCGGCTATCAGGTCCATCTCGCGGAAGCGGTGCGCAAGGGCGCCGGCGTTCCGACGCGGGCGGTCGGCATGATCGACGAGCCGCATCAGGCGGAGGCGATCGTGAACGGCGGCCGCGCCGATATGGTTGCGCTCGGACGCGCGTTCATCGCCGATCCGCGCTGGCCCTGGCGGGCGGCCGCAGCGCTTGGCCATGACCTGCGCGTCGCGCCGCAGATGGCGCGCGGCGCGTATCTCGCGAAGAAATGGTCGGCGGCCTGACGGGCCACGCGCCAGGGCGGGGTGACGCGGCTAGCCCGCGTGCCGCAGGCTGACGCCGCTCGCTCGGTCGAACAGCACCACCTTGTCCGGATTCCAGGTGAAGCGCACCGCTTCGTCGATCGCCACTTCGGTCCGGGCCGGCACCGTGGCGCGCAGCATCGAACTGCCGGCGCGCAGGGTGAGGATCTTCTCCACGCCGTGGTTCTCGACGTCGTGGACCTGCGCCTCTCCCGGAGCACCCGGCTCCAGAAAAACGTCCTCTGGCCTAATTCCGAAGGTCAGCAGACGGCCGTCGGTCTGGCCGGTCGAGGCGACCGGCAGTTCGAATCCCGCCACCGTCACGGCCCGGCCCTGCGACAGCGCGCCGTCAACCAGATTCATCGGCGGCGAACCGACCGAGCGGGCGACGAAGGTGTTCCTCGGATTGCCGT
The DNA here is from genome assembly GCA_030698645.1 of Mesorhizobium sp. Lineage (GTDB taxonomy): Bacteria > Pseudomonadota > Alphaproteobacteria > Rhizobiales > Rhizobiaceae > Mesorhizobium_A. The sequence goes on along the minus strand of JAUYMV010000141.1, from coordinate 2,775 downwards.
AGACCTCGTGCGGGGTGCCGACCTGTACCAGACGGCCATTGTTCAGCACGCCGATCTTGTCGCCCATCGACATCGCCTCGATCTGGTCGTGCGTGACGAACAGGAAGGTGGCGCCGAGATTCATCTGGATGTTCTTGAGTTCGGTGCGCAGAGCCTCGCGCAGCTTGGCGTCGAGCGCCGAGAGCGGCTCGTCCATGAGAAAGACGCGCGGCTTGCGCACGATGGCGCGGCCGATCGAGACGCGCTGCATCTCGCCGCCGGACAGGCGATCCGTCTTGCGCTCCATGAGATGCTCGATGCGCAGCGTCTTCGCCGCCTTGGCGACACGCTCCTTGATCTCGTCGTCCGGGATGCGACGGATCTTCGGCTTCAGCGGGAATTCCAGATTCTGGCGCACGGTGTAGCGCGGGTAGAGCGAATACTGCTGCAACACCAGCGCCACGTCGCGCTCCGCCGCGCCCCAGTCGGCGACGTCGGTCCCGTCGATCAGGATACGGCCCTCGGTCGGCTTCTCCAGACCGGCGATCAGCCTCAGCGTCGTCGTCTTGCCGGCGCCGGTCTGGCCGAGCAGGACGAAGAACTCGCCGTCGGCGATTTCCAGATCGAGCCCCTTCAGCGCGGTTTGCGCGCCGAACGTCTTGCTGATGCCTTCAAGCTTGATGTGGGCCATGGGTCAGGATGCCTCGGCGGTCGAAGGACGAACGGGGTGCTTCACAGCCTCACCCCCAGCGAGTTGCCGCTCGCGGAGTCGAAGAAATGCGCCTGCGACGGGTCGATGCGGGCGAAGACGCGATCTCCGGCATTGGCGACATAGCCGCTGCGGGTCCGCGCGCGCAGCATCTGATTGCCGACCTTGAGGTCGACGATATCGTAGGCGCCGAGTGGTTCGATGATGTGGGCCTCGACGGGCAGATAGCCGGCCTTCGCCTCGCGCTCGACCAGCACGCCTTCGGGACGGATGCCGAGGGTGAGGTTGCCGGCAGCGGACTTCGCGGCGTCGAGCCTGGCGGACAGTTCCCGCGGAAAGCCGAAGCCGTCCGCCGCACCTTCCACCGTCACCTGCGCCGCGCCATTGCTCTCGGCCACGCGCACCGGCGCGACATTCATCACCGGGCTTCCGACGAACTGCGCGACGAACAGGTTTGAGGGACGCGAATAGACCTCGTCCGGCGTTCCGACCTGCTGCAGAACGCCCTCATGCATGATGACGATTCGGTCGGCGAGGCTCATCGCCTCGACCTGGTCGTGCGTCACGTAGATGGTCGTCGAACCCTGCTGGATGTGCAGGCGCTTGATTTCGGCGCGCATCTCCTCGCGCAGCTTGGCGTCGAGCGCGCCGATCGGCTCGTCCATCAGCATCGCCTTGGGCTGGCGCACCATCGCGCGCCCGATCGCGACGCGCTGCATGTCTCCGCCAGACAGCGCCGAGGGCTTGCGGCCGAGCAGGTCGCCGATGCGCAGCACGCGGGCGATCTCGCGCACCGCCCGGTCGAGGCCAGCCTTGTCCATGCCGGTGGCGCGGAGCGGGAAGGCGATGTTCTCGTAGACGCTCATATGCGGGTAGAGCGAGAAGGACTGGAACACCATCGCGATGTCGCGGTCCGACGCCTTCATGTGCTGGACCGGCTTGCCGTCGATCAGGATGTCGCCCTCGTCGATCGTCTCGAGCCCGGCGATGGCGCGCAGCGTCGTCGTCTTGCCGCAGCCCGACTGGCCGAGCAGCACGATGAACTCGTAGTCGGCGATGGCGAGATTCATGTCGCGCACGACCTGGACGTCGCCGAACCACTTCTGGACGCCGCGAAGTTCGATCTGGGTCATGAGTGGCCTTCGCGGTGGTCGGAAACGTCGAACACCCCGTCGGTGTCCTGCGGCTTGGCGCCGGGATTGCCGAACCAGTTGGTGAACATGAAGGTGACGAGGCCAACGATGATGACCGTCAGGCCGTAGCGGTGCAGGAACATGCTCCACGGCTGGCAGAGCGCCACGATGCCGAGAACCATCACCACTTCGGCGATGCGCTGGAGTCTGGCTGCGCTGATCATTTGCGGATCGCCCCGAAGCTCATGCCACGCAGCAGATGGTTGCGCAGGAGGAAGGTGAAGATCGCCACCGGCAGAAGGAAGAGCAGCGTCCCGGACGCGATCACGGTCCAGTCCGACAGGCCGGAACCGACCTGACTGGGGATGAAGGGAGGCGCCGTCTGCGCGCGGCGGTTGGTCATGATCAGCGCGAAGGCATACTCATTCCACGCCGTGATGAAGCAGAACACCGCCGTCGCCGCGATGCCGGTCGCCGCCTCGGGGATGACGATCTTGAAGAACGCCTCCATGCGCGTATAGCCGTCGACGAGCGCAGCCTCTTCGTATTCCTTAGGGATCTCGTCGATGAAGCCTTTCATCAGCCATACCGAGAAGGACAGGTTGAAGGCGGTGTAGAGGATGATCAGGCCCCAATGCGTGTCGTTGAGCCCGACCGCACGGTACATCAGGAACATCGGGATCGCGACCACCACCGGCGGCAGCATGCGTGTCGAGAGAATGAAGAAGAGCAGGTCACCCTCGCCCTTCACCTTGAATCGGGAGAAGCCGTAGGCCGTGAAAGTGCCCATGCCAACCGCCAGCACCGTCGAGGTGATGGCGACGATCAGCGAGTTCATGAAGCGGCTCGGATAACCGGACCACTGCACTTCGCCGCGGCCGGACCGCACGACCTTCTCGCCGCCGTCGAAGACCAGCCGCTCCCACCAGGGCGCGGCTTCGTATTCTTCCGCCG
>JAUYMV010000132.1 GCA_030698645.1 Mesorhizobium sp. | reverse complement strand
ACCTATGGCCGCGATGGCGTCATCAACTATTCCGAATGGTCGGTGCCGCTCGGCCGCCGGTTCCGCGCGCTGAAGATCTGGTTCCTGCTGCGCGCCTACGGGCTGGAACATCTGCGCGCGATGATCCGCGACCATGTCCGCTGGTCGGAGGACCTCGCCCGCAAGCTGGCGGCGGAGCCCGGCTTCGAGATCGTCACCCAGCCGATGCTGTCGCTGTTCACGTTCCGCCACGCTCCCGGACCCGGCCTCGACGGCGACGCGCACAATCTGGCGCTGCTTCAGCGCATCAACGACGACGGCCGCATCTACCTGACCCAGACAAAGGTCGACGGACGGCTGGCGATCCGCTTCCAGGCCGGGCAGTTCGAGATGCGCGAAGCCGACGCCGAGACGGCATTCGAGGTCATCACCAGTCTCGCGAAAGAGATAGCCGGCTAAGCGACAAGGCGCTTCCCCCGACTTTCGTTTTGCGCTAGAGTTCAAGAAAACGAAAATGGGGAGGTGACATATGTTTCTGACACCTAGGCATTCCGAGATCATCCAGATGGCCAAGGACCAAGGTCGTGTCCTGGTCGAAGACCTGGCGACGCATTTTCAGGTCACGCCGCAGACGATCCGCAAGGACCTGAACGACCTCTGCGACCAGCGCCTGCTGACGCGCGTGCATGGCGGCGCGCTGTTTCCCTCGGGCATCGAGAATCTCGAATATGAGGCGCGGCGCAAGATCGCGTCGGACGAAAAGGACGCGATCGGCAAGGCGGCGGCGCGGCTTATCCCCGACAATGCGTCGCTCTTCATCAATATCGGCACCACGACAGAAGCCGTCAGCAAGGCGCTGCTCGACCATCAGGGATTGATGGTGATCACCAATAACATCAATGTTGCCAACAGGATGCGTGTCTATCCCTCGATCGAGGTGGTGATCGCCGGCGGCGTCGTGCGCGGCTCGGACGGCGGCATCGTCGGCGAGGCGGCGGTCGACTTCATCAAGCAGTTCAAGGTCGACTATGCCGTCATCGGCGTGTCGGCGATCGACCATGACGGCGCGCTGCTCGACTTCGACTATCGCGAGGTGAAGGTCGCGCAGGCCATCATCGCCAATGCGCGGCATGTCATCCTGGTCACCGACAGGACCAAATTCGAGCGCACGGCGCCGGTGCGCATCGGCCATCTGAACCAGGTCAACACCTTCATCACCGACCGATGCGACATCCCGGCAGTGCGCCGCATTCTGACCGAAGCCGAGGTCCAACTGATCGAAACCTCCGCCTGAGATCCGGAATTCGCTGCGGAATCAAGCCGGCCTATGCGGATCAAGTATTCGTTTGACATTC
>JAUYMV010000129.1 GCA_030698645.1 Mesorhizobium sp. | reverse complement strand
GGAACTCCCGGCGGTCGTAATCGGCGCCGAACGTTGTTTTTTCCGGCAGAAGCAGGAAATTGTTCTCGGGCAGGCCGAGCCGCACCGGGCCGAAGGTTCGGCTGACGATATCGAAGCGCTGCAGTGCGCCCACCTGCGAACGGGATATGTAGATGCCCGCGCCGTCGGCGGCGAGACCGCCGCCGGCGCCGTCGAGCGGACGTCCCGGATTTTCCACGCGGTAGTCGAAATTGACCAGGCTGCCCGCCAGCAGGCGCGCCTCGTCGTCCGGCGCGGCAGTCGTTTCCGGCGCGCTGCGATCCATAGAAGTCAGGACGCCGGCCACGGCGAGTCCGGCCAGCAGGGCAATCCCTGCCAGGACGAAACCAAGCGTCCTGCCACGGCGAGGCACAAGCCTCACGTATGAACCAACCCGTTCTGCCTCATGATCGTCCCCCCGAACAATGCGGCCCCGTCGCCTAGGCATGTGACAGCCTAGTGACGGCGGCGCAAATTGCAATCGCCACATATCGCGCCAACCGGTCCAACCCCCCCCTGCATATTGCGACCTGTCGTTAAGCCGGTGGTGACCGGACGGCGATATGCTCGTCCGGCAAGGGGGCCGATTGATGCGCAACTTCATTCTCATCGGGATCGTCGTCGCCATGTCCATGGCGGTGCCGATCGCCTATGAGCGGTATCCCGAGATGTTCCATCGCGCGGCCGCGCCCGCTCCGGCGGGGCAGGCGAGCGCCGAGCTGACAAGGGTGGCGGCCGCGCCCGCGACCGAGATGTCGGTGACCGGCCGAAGGGTGCGCGTCGCCGCCGATGCGGCCGGGCATTTTCGCGTCGATCTCAAGTTCAACGGCCGCCGGACCGTCGGCATGATCGATACCGGCGCCTCGCTGGTCGCCATCAACAATTCGACAGCGCGCAGGATCGGCATCATCGTGCCGCCGGACGATTTCAAACATGAGGTGAACACCGCGAACGGCAAGACCAGGGCCGCGGTCGTCCGCATCGACGCGATCGAAATCGGCCGCATCCGGGTCGAGAACGTCGACGCCGTGGTGCTGAAGGACGACGCGTTGTCGTCGACGCTGATCGGCATGAGCCTGCTGAAGCAGATGGCGAGGTTCGAGGTCAAGGACGGTGTGCTGCTGCTCCAGCAGTAGGGTCCCGATCCGAATCAGGCGCCGACGCGGCGCAGCACGGCCTTGGACGCCGCCGGGCGAGCATCACCGACAGCGTAGGCGTCCCCGATCGCCGCGGCCGCTACCGCCGACGCGTCCTCGGAGCGCGCGTGAACGAGGGCGAGCGGCTCGCCGCGGCGGACCTCCGCCCCGATCGGCAGCAGGCGCGTGATGCCGACCACCGGATCGACCCTGTCCTCGGCCCGCGTCCGCCCGCCGCCGAGCGTGACGACGGCAAGTCCGATATCGCGTGTCGCGATCGACGTGACGAAGCCGGCGCGGCCTGCGAGTACGGGACGCTGGACCGGCGCCACGGCGAGATGCTTGCCGCTGTTCTCGACGAAATCGGCCGGCCCGCCGAGGGCTGTCACCATGCGGCCGAAGGTCTCCGCCGCGCGGCCGCTGGCCAGCGCCTCGCCGGCGCGGGCGAGCGCCGCCTTGTGGCTGACCGCCATGCCGGCCGAGACGAGCATCTCGGCGGCGAGCGCCAGCGTGACCTCCAGCAGCCGGCGGTCCCGCGCGTGCCCGGTCAGGAAGTCGACGGCGTTCTGCACCTCGAGCGCGTTGCCGGCGGCCGACGCCAGCGGCTCGTTCATGTCGGTGATCAGCGCCGAGGTGGCGAGACCGGCGCCGTTGGCGACCGCGACCAGGCTCTTGGCAAGCGCCGAGGCGTCGCGCGGGCGCGCCATGAAGGCGCCGGTGCCTGCCTTGACGTCGAGCACCAGCGCGCCGAGGCCGGCGGCGAGTTTCTTGGACAGGATCGAGGCGGTGATGAGCGGAATGGATTCGACCGTCGCGGTGACGTCGCGCACCGCATAGACGCGCTTGTCGGCGGGTGCGAGATCGGCGGTCTGGCCGATGATGGCGCAGCCGGCGTCGCGCACCACCTTGCGGAACAGCGCGATGTCGGGCTGGCTGCGGTAGCCGGGGATGGCGTCCATCTTGTCCAGCGTGCCGCCGGTGTGGCCGAGGCCGCGTCCCGAGATCATCGGCACGTAGGCGCCGCAGGAGGCGACGATCGGCGCCAGCATCAGCGAGACATTGTCGCCGACGCCGCCGGTCGAATGCTTGTCGACGACCGGGCCGTGCAGGTCCCAGGCGAGCACGGCGCCCGAATCGCGCATGGCGAGCGTCAGCGCCACCGCCTCGTCGCGGCTCATGCCGTTGAAGAACACGGCCATCGCGAATGCCGCGACCTGGCCTTCGGTGACCGCGCCGGAGGTGATGCCGGCAACGAAGGCGGCGATGGCGGCGGACGGCAAGGGCTTGCCGTCGCGCTTGAGGCGGATGAATTCCTGCGGCAGCATCAGCGCCTCCTGCTCCGGGTCAGGCAGGCCAGAGGCGGGCGGCATTCGGAAATGTCTTGCATCTGCCACTCATACGCCGAACGGCGTCCAGATGCTCTTGAAACGCACGGCGTGGAACAGGAACTCCTCGCCCTGGCCCTGCATCGGATCGAACCAGTCGCGGGCGAGACCCTGGCTGGCCCAGACCGCCTTCAGGTTTCCGGCCGACTCCTTCTCGATGGCCGCGCTGCCTTCGGCCGAGCCGAAATACCAGTGCGCGGCGATGTCGTCATGTTTCGCCATCACCGAGGCCAGCTGGTCGCGGTCGCCGGTGACGATGTTCACCGCGCCGCCCGGAACGTCCGACGTGTCGAGCACCTGATAGAGATCGAGGGCCGACAGCGGCTGGCCGGGCGACGGCGTCGCGACGACGCGGTTGCCCATGGCGAGCGCCGGCAGCACGAGGGAGACGAAGGAGAGCAACGGCGCCTCGTCCGGGCAGGAGATCGCCATCACCTCCCAGGGCTCGTTTAGCACCATGGACAGCATCCGGCCCTGCGGCGCACGCGCGGCGCCGTCATATTTGTCGGCCCAGGCGGCATAATACATGATGCGGGCGACCGAGGCGGAAACCTCGCGCGCGGCGGCCTTCGCGGAGACGCCGGTCGCCTGGCGCACGCGACGCGCGAACTCGTCCGCCCTCACCTCTAGGTTTTCGGCCAGGAAGTAGAGCACTTGCGCCCGCGCGTGGCCGGTCATGTCGCTCCAGCCCTCCGCCTTGCGCGCCGCCTCCACGGCGTTGCGGATGTCCTTGCGGTTGCCGAGCGGCACGTCGGCGACGAACTTTCCGGCATGGTCGTGGACGGGATAGGAATAGCCCGAATCCGGCCGCGCCTGCTTGCCGCCGATATAGAGCTTGGCCGTGCGGTCGAGGCCGGCGCGCGGCGCGGCATCCTCGTCGTCACCAAGCGGCAGCGCCGCGGGGAGCGGTTTTGAAGCCGCCACCGACCTCGCCTTCTTCTGCCAGGCCGGAACCAGATATTCGCGCAGGCCTTCCTTGCCGCCCTCGCGGCCGAAGCCGCTTTCCTTGTAGCCGCCGAAGGGAACCGCCGCGTCGAACAGATTGGTCGAGTTGATCCACACGACGCCGGCCTTCACTTTCCGCGCCGCGTCGAAGGCGGTGTCGAGGTTCTGCGACCAGATCGAGGCGGCGAGGCCATAGCGCGAATTGTTGGCGAGCATCAGCGCCTCGCCCGGCGTGCGGAAGGTCATCGAGACGAGCACCGGGCCGAAGATTTCCTCCTGCGCGAGGTTCGAGGCGGGCGCGACGTCGGTGAAGAGCGTCGGGGGGTAGAAGCAGCCCTTGCCGCCCGTCACCGCGTCGGCCCAGCTCGGCTGGAACATCGTCGCTCCATCGGCGACGCCGGCCTTCACGCGCGCGGCGATCTGCGCGATCTGCACCGGGGCCACGACGGCGCCGATGTCGGTCGACTTGTCGAGCGGATCGCCGACGCGCAGCTTTTCCATGCGCGCGCGCAGCTTGGCGTGGAACTTCTCGGCGATGCCTTCCTGGACCAGCGCGCGCGAACCGGCGCAGCAGACCTCGCCCTGGTTGAACCAGATGGCGTCGACGACGCCTTCGACGGCGGCATCGAGATCGGCGTCGGCGAAGACGATGATGGGCGATTTTCCGCCGAGTTCGAGCGACAGTTTCTTGCCAGACCCGGCCGTCTGGCGGCGCAGGATGCGGCCGACCTCGGTCGAGCCGGTGAAGGCGAGCTTGGCGATGCCGGGATGGCCGGCAATCAGCGCCCCGGTCTCTCCGCCGCCATTGACGATGTTGACGACGCCTAAGGGCAGGCCGGCCTCGTGGCAGATCTCAGCGAAGGCGAAGGCGGTCAGCGGCGTGTGCTCGGCCGGCTTCAGCACCACGGTGCAGCCGGCGGCGAGCGCCGGCGCGATCTTCCAGGCGAGCATCAGGAGCGGGAAGTTCCACGGGATGATCTGGCCGCAGACGCCGAGCGGCTGATGGCCGGGAAAGCTCTCGTCGCGCAGCTCCGCCCAGCCGGCATGGTGATAGAAATGGCGGACGACGAGCGGGATGTCGATGTCGCGCGTCTCGCGGATCGGCTTGCCGTTGTCGAGCGTCTCCAGCACGGCGAGCAGCCGCGCGTGCTTCTGGACGCCGCGCGCGATCGCATAGAGATGGCGCGCGCGCTCATTGCCCGGGAGTTTCGCCCATGGGGAAAGCGCCGAGGATGCCGCCTTGACCGCGGCGTCGACCTCCTTCTTTCCGGCGATCGCCACCTCGGCGAGGATCTCGCCATTGGCCGGGTTGGGCACCTCGAAGGTCGCCCCGGCGACGCTCGTGAACCTGCCGCCGATGACATGGCCGAAGCGGCCCTTGTGGCGCTTCAGCCAGTCGCGCGCGATGCTGTCGTCCTCGGGGGCCGGGCCGTAGTCCATGGTCTTCAGGATGTCCTGGATCTGGTTCATGTCAGGCCACCCCGTGCCGGTCGTTGGACGAGTAGCGTCCGGTGACATAGTGCTCGAGCTGGCGCTCGATGTCGCCCAAGAGCGCCGAGGCGCCCATGCGGAAGAGGTCGGGCTGAAGCCACTCGTCGCCCAGTTCCTCCTTCATCAGGATCAGCCAGGCCAGCGCATCCTTGGCGGCGCGGATGCCGCCGGCCGGCTTGAAGCCGACATGGAGACCGGTGAAGCCCAGATAGTCGCGGATGGCGCGCACCATGACGAGGCTGACCGGCAGGGTCGCGTTGACGGCCTCGGTGCCGGTCGAGGTCTTGATGAAGTCGGAGCCGGCCTGCATCGCCACCATCGACGCCTTGTAGACATTGCTCAGCGTCTTCAGCTCGCCGGTCGCAAGGATCGCCTTCAGGTGCGCCGCCCCGCAGGCCTCGCGCATCAGGCCGACCTCGTCGTAGAGGGCGGCCCAGTCGCCGTTCAGGACATGCGCGCGGGTGATGACGATGTCGATCTCCTCGGCGCCTTCGCCGACCGCATAGCGGATTTCCTCCAGCCGCTGCTTGAGCGGCGTCAGTCCGGTGGGGAAGCCGGTGGCGACCGAGGCGACGGGCACGCCGGATCCTTCGAGCGCCTTGACGGCGACGGGAACCATGGTCGGATAGACGCAGACGGCGCCGGTGGTAAGCCGCGTTCCGGCCAGCCCCAGCGCCTCGGCGAGGTCGCCGCGCAGCGGGTGGCGCGCCTTGGCGCAGAGCCGGCGCACGCGGCCGGGCGTGTCGTCGCCGGCCAGCGTCGTCAGGTCGATCGTCTGGATGGCGCGGACGAGCCAGGCGGCCTGCCACGCCTTCTTGACGGTGCGGCGCGTCGTCAGCGTCGCGGCGCGGCGCTCGGCGGCGGACAGGTTGACGTCCATCGCCTCGAACCATTCCGGCTTCAGCGCCGTGCCGTCGTTGCGCGGGCGCTGGTTCGACAGGTGAATCACGTCGGTCCGTGTCGCCACGGCGGTCTTGGCGTTCATCAGAACTCTCCGATCGCCTCGCGCAGGATCGCGGCGAGGCGGGCGCCGCCCAGCGGCGCCATGTCCTTCGTCTCCTGGTGCGACAGTTCCCCGCCGGTCATGCCGGCCGCGAGATTGGTGATCACCGAGCAGGCCGCGACGCGCAGGCCGAGGAACCGCGCCAGGATCACTTCCGGCACCGTCGACATGCCGACGGCATTGGCGCCGACGATCCGCGCCATGCGGATTTCGGCCGGCGTCTCGAAGGACGGTCCAGAGAACCACATGTAGACGCCCTTGTGAAGCGGCGTGCCGGTCGCTTGCGCCGCGCGCTCGAGCGCGGCGCGCATGTCGGAATCATAGGCCTGCGTCAGGCCGACGAAGCGGCGGTCGCTCGGCTCGCCGACCAGCGGGTTGGAGCCGGAAAAATTGATGTGGTCGGTGATCAGCATGACCGAGCCCGGCGGCATCGTCGGTTCGAGCGAGCCGGCGGCGTTGGTCAGCATCAGCGTGGTGATGCCGATGCCCTGCAGGATTTCCAGCGCCGGGCGCATGGCGGCGGCGTTGGCGTGCTCGTAGTAATGCGCGCGGCCGGCCAGCATCAGCACCGGCACGCCGTTGAAATCGCCGGCGACCACCTCGCCCGCGTGGCCGGTCACGCCGCTTTGCGGGAAGCCCGGCAGTTCGGCGTAGGCGATGCGCACCGGGTCCGCCACCTCGTCGACCAGCCCGCCCAGGCCAGAGCCGAGGACCAGCGCGACCGTCGGCGCGCGGCCGGCCAGACGTTCGACCAGCATGTCCGTCGCTTTGTTCATCGCAGCGTCTCCCCGTCAAATCCGTAGGGCAGCATCTCGCCCATCGTCACCGTCTCGACGACGCCATTGGCGTCGCACAGGTGCACTTTCGTGGATGGTCTGGTGAATTCGGCGAGGCGCTGGCGGCAGCCGCCGCATGGCGTCACCTTGTCCATGCGCGCGGCGACGACCGCGATTTCCGAGATTTCGCCGCCGCCCGCCATGATGTAGTGGCCGAGCGCCGTGGTCTCGGCGCACCAGCCTTCCGGAAAGGACGCGATCTCGACATTCGCGCCGGCGAAAACCCGCCCGTCGGCGGTGCGCAGCGCCGCGCCGACCGGGAAGCTGGAATAGGGCGAGTGGGATTTCGCCATGGCGGCCTTCGCCGCCTCAAACAGGTCATGCGACATCGGCGCGCCTAACGCTCCTTGACGTAGGCGACGCCGCCGGCCTTGGGCGGGATCGCCTTGCCGATGAAGCCGGCAAGCAGGATGACGGTCAGGATGAAGGGCAGCGCATTGATGAGCTGGACGGGGATCTTCTGCCCGGTCGTCAGGTAGAAGAACAGGCTCATGGCCAGGCCGACGGCCAGCGCCGCCAGCACGGATTCGACCCATCGATACTTGCGGGACCGCATCCACACGAGCACGCCCAGGCCGGTCGCCGCCGCCAACGCGTAGAGCACGATATTGGCGCCATCGGGCAGCCAGGTGAACAGATCGACCTCCTTGCCCTGGATGCGGATCGAGGCGGCGTCGAGGAAGCCGAACAGCAGGCAGGCGAACATCGCCGGCACCGGCTTCCACTTGGCGAAGATGAGCGCGGCGAGCGCGATGAACCCCTTGCCGGCGGTCATGTCCTTCACGAAGCCGGCATTCTGCGCGACCGACAGATAGGCGCCGGCAATGCCCGTCAGCACGCCGGTGACGATCACCGCGCGGTAGCGCAGCCAGGTCACCGAGATGCCCGCCGTGTCGACCGCGGCCGGGTTTTCGCCGACGGCGCGCAGGCGCAGCCCGAAGCGGGTCCGGTAGAGCACCCACCAGGTGATCGGCACCATGGCGAAGGCGACATAGACGAGGATGGAGTGGCCGGAGATCAGCTCGGAATAGATGTGGCCGATGACCGGAATGTCGCGCACGGCGGCGGCGCCAGGCAGATCGATGGTCTGGAAGCGGGCATTGCCGGACAGCGCCGGGGTGCGGCCGCCCTGGCGGAACCACGCCTGGCCGAGGATGATGGTCGCGCCCGCCGCGACGAAATTGATCGCGACGCCCGACACGATCTGGTTGCCGCGGTGGGTGATCGAGGCGAAGCCGTGCACCAGCGCGAAGAACACCGCGACGAGGATCGCCGCGCCGAGGCCGAGCCAGGCGGAGCCGGTGACCGAGGCGGCCGCCGCGCCGGCGAAGGCGCCGGCCAGCATCTTGCCCTCGAGGCCGATGTCGAAGACGCCGGCACGCTCCGAATAGAGCCCGGCCAGGCAGGCGAGCAGCAGCGGCACCGAGACGCGGATGGTGCCGTCGAGGAGCTGGATCAGCAAATCCATCAGACCGTCTCCCCCTTGGCCGCCACCACGCCGACGGAGCGCGGGCTGATGGATGCGAAGATCGTCTGGATCGTCGGCCGGAACATGTTCTCGAGCGCGCCGGCGAACAGGATGACGAGGCCCTGGATGATGACGATCATGTCACGGCTGATATTGGGCATCTCGAAGGAGAGTTCCGCGCCGCCCTGGTAGAGCATGCCGAACAGGATCGCGGCGGGCACGATGCCGACCGGATGCGAACGCCCCATCAGCGCGACCGCGATGCCGACGAAGCCGGCGCCGGCGACGAAATCGAGCGCCACGCGGTGCTGGTCGCCCATGATCGGGTTGAGCGCCATCATGCCCGCCAGCCCGCCCGAGATCATCATCGTGACGAGAATGATGCGCGTCTCGTTGATGCCGGCATAGCGCGCCGCGCGCGGGCTGAAGCCATAGGTGCGGATCTCGTAGCCGAGCCTGGTGCGCCAGATCAGCAGCCAGACGACGACCGCCATGGCCAGCGCCAGCAGGAAGGTGACATTGAGCGGCGCCGAGCGCACCGACATGCCGACCGCCTCCAGCATCCAGTTCAGCTTCGGCAGCTGCGCGCCCGGCAGGAGTGTGCGCGTCTCGGGCGCCATCGACCCCGCCGGCTTCAGCACGTCGACCAGCAGGTAGACCATGGCGCTGGCGGCGATGAAGTTGAACATGATGGTGGTGATGACGATGTGCGAGCCGCGCTTGGCCTGGAGATAGGCCGGGATCAGCGCCCAGAGCGCGCCGGTGAGCGCGGCGCCGACGATCGCCAGCGGAAAGGTCAGATACCAGGGCAAGATCGAGTCGAATGTCAGCGCGACCAGGGCGACGCCCAGGCCGCTGATATAGGCCTGGCCTTCGCCGCCGATGTTGAAAAGCCCGGCATGGAAGGCGACGGCGACGGCGAGGCCGGTGAAAATGAAATTGGTCGCGTAGAACAATGTGTAGGCGATGTTCTGGCCGTTGCCGAAGGCGCCGTCGAGCAGGATGGCGGCGGCGCGCAGCGGGCTTTCGCCGACCAGCAGCACGACCGCCCCGGCGACGAGGAATGCGACCGAGAGGTTGACGAGCGGAATCAGGCCATATTCGGCCCAGGCCGGCAGCTTCAGATGGGGAGCGCTCATTCCGCACCCCCCATTCGGCCCAAATTAGTTCTCATCTTAGACAAGGCGTCACCAACACCATTCTGGCCGAAAGCCCAAATCCGAATCGGCAAATGACTAGCCCTATTTTCCACATGCCTCACTGCAGTTCTGAAGTTCGGCGTTCGATCCGTAAGGTAGTAGGACAGAGGGTCGTCGGGCACGACAATAACGCCGACATCTATAGTGCCCGCGATGAGCTTTTCCTGAAGGTGCATTATATCGACTGCTAACATGTCACTTCGCCCGGAGACCTGCACTTCGACGCCAATCGTAGCGCCCAGTGTGTTTTGTTTAGTCCAGTCGATGCCACCGATGGTCAGTTTTTTCCAGCCGCCGTTTCGTTCGAACCCGGAATCAATTGATTGTCTTATTCCCCGCGTTCCATTGGCATGTTTCTTTTCAGCAACATAGAGTTCGAATCCTGTCATAGTGAGAGCCACTTCGTCGACTAGATCCTGCAATTGAAGGCGTTCAACCTTGGCAGCAAATCCATTGTAATCTTTCGTCTTAGAAATTACGGGCATTTACTCTGCCGCTTCCTGCAAGATTTCTATTGAGTCACGCTCAACAAAATCCGAATTGCTGTGATGCGAGGTCTTTTCTTGAATTCTATCAATTATTGATTGTGTACTTTCAATTTCGATACCAATCCAATGCCTGTGTCGTTGCTCGCAAACAGAGTAAGTTGTTCCGCTTCCTCCGAACGGGTCTAGAACCATATCTCCTACCACCGTGCTAATCTCAATAACGCGTTCCAAGAGTTTCGTGCTGAGTGCATTGGCCGTTCTCGTCTCTGGCTTGAATTTCCTGTGACGGACAGGCGGGATATCCGTCCATATGTCTTTCAGGCTTACGCCGTTCGGGTTCATCGCCGAACGATGTCCACCGTAGTCCTTAATCTCTCCACCGCAATGCCGACAGGTTTCGATAGGAGTGCGAATCCTATGAAAGGTGTTCGGCCGACCCTTTGAGAAATACAGTAGAGAATAGTGCGCCGGATAAAGCCGGCCCTTTATCGGAAGACTGCTCTTATGTTCAACAGCTATCCAGTGGCGAAAATCTAATCCAATATCAGAGAGAAATGAGCCTAGTTTCATATTCCACTTCGGAAGATTGTATAGGAAAATCGAGCCTCCTGGTTTTAGAATTCTATTACATTCGGATAGCCAGAGCTTGCACCACTCTACATAAACATCCTCATCCTTGTCGTCAGGAGCCAAGGCTCCGTACTTCTTATTGAGGTTAAACGGTGGGTCGCAAAATATCGTATCCACGCAGTCGGCAGCCAGCTCAGGTAGAACCAGGAGGCAATCCGCTGGGTACAGCTTGCCGAGGTTAGTC
>JAUYMV010000128.1 GCA_030698645.1 Mesorhizobium sp. | reverse complement strand
ATCTGCGGCGGCGCCTTTGCCGGCCTCGACAAGATCATCTCGGACCGCGGCCGCAAGACCTCGATCGGCTTCGGCGCCACCGTTGCGAGCCCCGAGGACCGCCGCGCCGGCGAC
Source organism: Mesorhizobium sp. (assembly GCA_030698645.1). Lineage (GTDB taxonomy): Bacteria > Pseudomonadota > Alphaproteobacteria > Rhizobiales > Rhizobiaceae > Mesorhizobium_A. The sequence continues at coordinate 1,727 of JAUYMV010000128.1, read as the reverse complement.
ATTTTCCGTCAAGTCGAGCCCGAGGATCTGCTGAAGTTCGGCCTGATCCCGGAATTCGTCGGCCGTCTGCCGGTTCTGGCCACGCTGGAGGACCTCGACGAGCCGGCGCTGATCCAGATCCTGACCGAGCCGAAGAACGCGTTGGTCAAGCAGTACCAGCGCCTGTTCGAGATGGAGAACGTCGATCTCACCTTCCACGAGAACGCGCTGTCGGCGATCGCCAAGCGCGCCATCGAGCGCAAGACTGGCGCGCGCGGCCTGCGCTCCATCATGGAGGCGATCCTGCTCGACACCATGTTCGAACTGCCGGCCCTCGACGGCGTACAGGAAGTCGTCATCTCCGACGAGGTCGTCAACGGCAAGGCCCGCCCGCTCTACATCTATGCCGAGCGCGAAAAGGGCAAGGCCAGCGTCAGCGCCTGAGCGGCGCTAACACCAGATCACGCAGCGGCGCCCACGGGCGCCGTTGTCGTATCCTGGGAACCGATCGAGACGGGCGCGCTGAGCGGCTTGCGCCCCCACAGGATGAGAATGTCGTCCAGCGGCCGTGCCCGGCGCGGCCGGCGCACATATTCGAAGCCGGCCTTGTCGAGGCAGGCCTGCAGCGTCGCTTCGTTGAACAGCACGGTGTGCCAGCCATGGCGATAGCCGTTCCACCCCGAACCGCGATACCGGTTGGCGGGGCCGTCGAGCTTGACCGTGACCATGCCGAGATAGCCGCCGGGCTTCAGCGCGTCGTAGCACTGCCGCATGATCGCCACCGGGTCGAGGACGTGCTCGATGACCGCATCCATGGCGATCATGTCGTAGTGGCCGGGCTCGAGCGCGACATCCTCGAGCAGGCCTTCGTGGACGGTGTAGCCCTTCTGCCGGGTGACGGCGGCGGCCCGCGACGACGGCTCGACGCCGACGACCTCGTCGAAATCCTTCGCCGCCAGATCCATCAGCTCGCCGGTGCCGCAGCCGACATCGAGGAAGCTGCCGGACGACACCGCCTGCTTGCACTGGCGGTAGAAGCGCTGCTTCTTGGAGCCGAACAGGCGATCGAATAGCGCGCGCTTCCAGGTCTTGAAGCGGTATTTCCGCGCGAGGTTCCTCAGTTTCGGGGAGTGCCAGTCGCCGCCATCGGGATATTCCTCGGCCTTCGGCACGGGATCGAGGATGCACAGACCGCAGTCCTCGCAATCCCAGAGCGCGAGCGGGATCGTCGTCTGGTTCCAGTAGTCGCCGACCGGCCATTCATGCCGAAGCTTGAAGTGGGATCCGCCGCACAGCTTGCAGGCAACACCTCTTGACGCCGGATTTGGCTGCAATGTCGTTTCGGATTCACCCACGCCGATACCCCTGAGCTTGTGCGCATTTGCCCCGGCCCGAGTCTCTATAGGGAGTGAAAATCCGCCGCAAGGGCCGGCACGATACCCTTGATCCTTAGCCGGGGCGCATCCATCTAAGTGCGGTTAGGACGTCTGACCGAATTCCGTGCTGTTTTTCCCCCTGAGTTACATCAAGGTAGGCGGATCGGTTCGCGGCCGTTAAGATGAGATTCGCGGTTGGCCAAGCGCGGCCGCGACATGAAAGGCAAATACCATGGCCAAATTGCCCAAGTCTTCCGGCGACGGTGTTTTCGCAGTCCTCCCGCTGCGCGATATCGTCGTGTTCCCGCACATGATCGTGCCCCTGTTCGTCGGCCGCGAAAAATCCATTCGTGCGTTGGAGGAGGTCATGGG
>JAUYMV010000126.1 GCA_030698645.1 Mesorhizobium sp. | reverse complement strand
GCCGGCGCGGACAGGCGCCTGGTCGTCTCCTATTCCTACTACCATCCGGACAAGTCCTGCTTCACCGTCCGACTCGCCGTGCACCCGCTCGATGCGGGCTGGGACGATCCGCTGCCCGAGGGCGCCGCGCCCGACCGCGCCGGCTGGCAGGTCGTCTACGAAACCAGGCCCTGCCTGCCCTTCAAGCGAAAGCGCCACCCGTATTCGGGCCAGCAGGCCGGCGGCCGCATGGTCAGCGACGGCAAGGGCGCTCTCTACCTGACCGTTGGCGATCACGAATTCGACGGCATCGATGGGGCGGACAGCAGTCCCGCCTATTCGCAGCTCGCCGATGCCGATTACGGCAAGGTGCTGCGCTTCGACACGCGCGACTGGTCGGCCGCGGTGTTCACGATCGGTCATCGCAATCCGCAGGGCATCACCATCGATGATGACGGACGCGTCTGGGCGGTCGAGCACGGTCCGATGGGCGGCGACGAACTCAACCTGCTGCGTGCGGGGGCCAATTACGGCTGGCCGATCGTCACGCTCGGCGTCTACTACACCGAGCGCGAGAACGACACGAAACGCTGGCCCTTCAACCCGCGTCAGGGCTGGCATGAGGGATATCAGGCGCCGGTCCATGCCTGGGTGCCGTCGAAGGGACTTGGCAATGTGAAGGTCCTCAGGGATCTCAATGCGCGCATCGATGGCGACCTGCTCGTCGTCGGCATGGCGGCGTGGACGCTGTATCGGATGCGGATCGAGAACGAGCGCGTCGTCTATGCCGAACCGATCTCCGTGACCGGCCGCATTCGCTACGCCGAAGTGGCGAATGGCGAAATCTACCTGCTGCTCGACGACGGCCGGTTTGCAACCATGCGTCCGCGGCCGACCGGCGATCTGGAGGATGGGACGGCGGCTTCCGTACTGGAACCGGCGCTCGCCGTGAGAGACTGCCAGGAATGCCACGTGCGGCCCGACTCGCCGCACCTGAGGTCGATCCTGGGGTCCGCCGTGGCAAGCCAGGAGGGTGTGCGCTACACGCCGGCCCTGATCGCCGCGGGCGGCTTGTGGAGCGAGGAGCGCCTGCGCGCCTTCCTCGACGATCCGCAGGCCTTTGCGCCGGGGACGGCGATGCCCGATCCGGGTCTCGGCGAGGCCGAGATCGCGGCCGTGCTCGACGCGCTCAAGCCGCGGGCGGATTGAGCCTCCAGGTCACTTCGTGCCGTACATGCGGTCGCCGGCATCGCCGAGGCCGGGCACGATGTAGCCCTTCTCGTTCAGCCGCTCGTCGATCGCGGCGGTGAACACCGGCACGTCCGGATGCGCCGCGGTGAAGCGTGCAATGCCTTCCGGCGCCGCCAGCAGGCACAGGAAGCGCAGATGCGTCGCGCCGCGCGACTTCAGCTTGTCGATCGCCGCGATCGCCGAATTGGCTGTCGCCAGCATCGGATCGACGACGATGACCAGACGGTCGGCGAGATCGCTCGGCGCCTTGAAGAAATATTCGACCGCCTGCAGCGTGTCGTGGTCGCGGTAGAGGCCGACATGGGCGACGCGGGCGGCCGGCACGAGGTCGAGCAGGCCCTCGAGCAGGCCGTTGCCGGCGCGCAGCACCGAGGCGAACACCAGCTTCTTGCCTTCCAGCGTCGGCGCTTCCATGGTCTGCAGCGGCGTCTCGATGGTCTTCGTGGTCAGTTCCAGGTCGCGCGTCACCTCGTAGCCGAGCAGCAGCGAAATCTCGCGCAGCAGCCGGCGGAAGCCCGCCGTCGAGGTTTCCTTGTCGCGCATGATGGTCAGCTTGTGCTGGACAAGCGGGTGATCGACGACGGTGACGGTCATGCGGGGCGGGCTCCTGGGACGGTTCGGGCGGGCGGCCGACCTTAGCCGGGCAAGCGGCGCGGCGAAACCGGGACGACGCGTTCCAACACAGATTTGTCGGGCGAAGCATTTCTCCCGAAGGTGGGCACCGGTTTCGGGATAAGAAATGCGAGAAACAAGGACCTGAAGCGTATGGAGCGAATCGGAAAGATCGCGACACGTTCAGCGGGCCGACGGCTACCGGCCGCGCACCAGGTCTCCCAGTCGCGCCAGCAGCGCCGTCCTGGTCTTGCGATCGACGAAGGCCGCCTCGATCGAGGTGCGCGTGACGCCGAGCAGGTCGCGCTCGCTCATGCCGAAATGCCTTGCCGCGATATCGTATTCGTTCTTCAGGCTGGTCCAGAAATAGGGCGGGTCGTCGGACGACAGCGTCACCTTGCAGCCGGCTGCCCGGAGCTTCGGGAACGGGTGGTCGGCATAGGAGGCGAACACCTCCAGTTCGATGTTCGAGACCGGACAGACCTCGAGCACCACGCCCTCGTCGGCGATGCGCCGGACGAGGTCGGGGTTTTCGATGGCGCGCACGCCGTGGCCGATGCGCGCGGGCTTGAGATGGTCGAGCGCCGCCGCCACGCTTTCCCAGCCGGCCAATTCGCCGGCATGCACGGTGATGCCGAGCCCGGCCTCCCGCGCGATCTCGAAGGCGCGGACATAGTCCTCGACCTCGCCGAAACGCTCCTCGCCGGCCATGCCGAAACCGGTGACCAGGGGATGGCCGCATTTCGCCGCGAACCGCGCCGCGGCCTCGACCGAGGCGACGCCGAAATGGCGTACGCCGGTGACGATCATCCGGCCCTCGATGCCGGTCTTTGCTTTGGCGCGCAGCATGCCCTCGCCGAGCGCGTCGGTATAGGCCTTGGGCGACAGGCCGGATTTCTCGGCATGGTCCGGCGAGGTGAAGATTTCCGAATAGATGGCGCCGTCGCGCGCCAGGCTCGACAGATAGGTCTCGGTCAGGCGGGCATAGTCCTCCTCGTCGCGAAACAGGCTGGAGGCGGCGTCGTAGGCGGCCAGGAAGCTGGTGAAGTCATGCCAGACGAACGAGCCGTCCCGGATGAAGGGGGAGACGTCGGCGCCGTATTTCTGTGCCTGGCGAATGACCAGTTCGGGCGAGGCGGCCCCTTCCACGTGGCAGTGCAGCTCCGCTTTAAGCACCATGCCTTGCTCCCATTGGCCCTTCCCGAGACGCGTCGGTTCATCGCGCCTCTAACAATAGCGCCCGCCACCCTCATCGGCTATGGTCCGCCCCGCAATCAACGGATCAATTTGATGTCAGAGCAGCGCACGACGGTACAAGGCGGCATGGAAACCTCCTATGGTTTCAAGCAGGTAGCCCCTGGCGACAAGCAGCCGCTTGTGAACGAAGTTTTTCATAAGGTGGCAAACCGCTACGATTTGATGAACGACCTGATGTCGGCCGGCATGCATCGTCTCTGGAAGGAGGCCATGGTGACGTGGCTCAATCCGCCGAAGCGGCCGGGCTGGAGCGTACTCGACGTCGCCGGCGGCACGGGCGACATCGCCTTCCGGATCGTCGACGCCTCGCAGGGCCACGCGCAGGCCACCGTGCTCGACATCAACGGCTCGATGCTGGCGGTCGGACGCGAGCGGGCCGAAAAGCGCGGCTCGACCGGCAACGTCGCCTTCGTCGAGGCCAATGCCGAGGAACTGCCGTTTCCCGATGCCAGCTTCGACGCCTATACGATCGCCTTCGGCATCCGCAACGTGCCGCGCATCGACGTCGCGCTCGTCGAGGCCTACCGCGTGCTGAAGTCCGGCGGCCGCTTCCTTTGCCTCGAATTTTCCGAAGTCGACATGCCGCTGCTCGACCGCGCCTACGAAGCCTGGTCGTTCAACGCCATTCCGCGTGTCGGCCAGATCGTCACCGGCGACGGCGAGCCCTACCGCTACCTGGTCGAATCGATCCGCAAATTTCCCAATCAGCGCGATTTCGGCGCGATGATCACGCGCGCCGGCTTCGATCGGGTGACCTGGCGCAACTACAGCGGCGGCATCGCCGCGCTGCATTCGGGCTGGAAGCTTTGAGGC
>JAUYMV010000122.1 GCA_030698645.1 Mesorhizobium sp. | reverse complement strand
CCTGTCAGCCGTTCGACGGCATCGCCGCGCAGCGCGGCCGCCACGAGCACCCCGGCCGAGCCGATCGCAAGCGCGATCAGCGCGAGCACGCCGTTATCGATGAACACCAGCATGCAATAGAAGATCAGCGCCAGCAGGATCATGTGCCGCGCCGCCACGCTGCCGCTCCACATCGAGAGAGCCCACAAGGCGACAATCAGCAGCAGGAAGCCGTGCGAGATGTCGATGCTGAACTGGAGCACCGGGTAGCCGAGCCAGACCGTCGCCAGCGCGACCGCGGCGACGGTCAGCAGCGGCGACCGCAGGCCCGCCGCGGCCAGCATCGTGCCGCCGCACCAGACGAGGATCGCCTGCGTCTCGTCGCCGGAGAGATGGTACATCTGGCCGATCAGTGCGATCGAGCCGCCGAAGGCCGCCGCGGCGATCAGCCAGGCCGCCTCGCCATATTCGGAATGCCCGCGCTGCTTGAGCACCGCGCCGCCGACATAGCCGCCGGCGATCAGCGCGAACAGCGCGGCGACGCGGCCGAGCCGAGGAATCACCTCCCAATTGGCCGCGACCGTGATCAGCAGCGCCGCGCACAACAAGAGCGCGGCCATCATGGCGAGCACGTAACCGAAACTGAAACCGCGCCCGTAGCGGCTTTCGATATCGCGCAGGAGCGCGGCCGCAACGTCGCCGGACAACAGCCCGTCCTGCGACCAGCGCGCCACGTCTTTCCTGATCTTGTCCGCGTAGCCGGCCATCGCGAGCCCCCCCTGTCGGCGCCAGATAATTATGTATGTGTTTCAGAATGATGCCGCGTCGGCCTCGATCTGAAACCGGATCGTCGCGCGACGCCGCCTGAGTCGCATGTCTCGTTAATGCTGCAATGCACCAACCGCATTGCTGCCATGCAACAAACGGGCTTTCCAACCCCCGGACGCATACCTATCTTCCATTCGTAACGAACACAGACGAAAAACGAACAAAGACGAATCGAGCACTGAAATGACACTGATCCGCAACTATCGCAACTGGCGCCGCTACCGGGAAACCGTGAACGAGCTGAGCCGCCTGTCGAACCGTGAACTGACCGACCTTGGCATCAGCCGCAGCGATATTCCGTTCGTCGCCCGCAAGGCAGTCTGACGAACCACGAAATCTCGCCGGGGTCATCCTCCTCCCAGACCCCGTGGGATACGGCCGAAGTCCACCTCCTCCCGGATGACGGCCACATACAGCGACACCCGCCGGACCTCCTCCCCCGGCGGGTGTTGTCGTTTTAAGCCTCGGCCGACCGCCGGCCGGACCATGGCAGGATTGCGCCCGCCTGTCGGTCGGACAAACGATACCGCGCCATCGGCGCTTGCGACCGTCCCGCCCTATCGCTCGCCCAGGACGCCGCGCGACTGCCATTTGGACAGCGGCATGATGTCCGGCGGCGCGCCCATCGGCTCGTACCAGCTGTCGATCGCCCATTTCTTGCCGGATTTGTCGCTTGCCACCGCCGTCGAGTGCGGATAGCGCCCGTCGGCGAAGAAGCCGCGCGACACGTTGCGTTCGACCTTGTGGTGCTTCAGCAGGCCGCGCGCCTCGAGATGCAGCAGCAGCGTGCGTGTGTTCGTCGATTCGTCGATGCAGTCCATCTGTCCCATGCGGCCGGACTGGGCGATGGTCGACTTGGCGGTGTCGCGGATGCCGATCGCCTGGCCGGCGCGATCCTCGAAATAGCTCACCGCCTTGGCGATCGCCGCGCGCTCGGACTCCGCCGAGGCGGCGCCCTTCGCCATGATCGCCTTGAAGCGCGCGGAGTCGGCCTCCGAGAGATCCAGCTTGGTCTGGTTCCGGCAGTCGAAGCCGTGGCAAATCATCAGCCGCGCGGAGTTGGTCTGCTTGACGACGACGCCATAGTTGGATGAAACGGATGTGCAGCCGGCGAGGCTGGCGAGAAGCACGGCGGCCAGCGCCGAAGTCGTTGTCATTGAAATCCCCATGGCCCATCGTAATTGCAGCGCGGCGCGCTTGCAATCGCCGCCTTGCCGAGGCGTTGCCTTCGCGGCCACGGCGGACTATCTCATGGCGATGACCATGAAACCCGTTCACATCGTCGGCGGCGGCCTGGCCGGTTCCGAGGCGGCTTGGCAGATCGCTTCGGCCGGCGTCCCGGTCATCCTGCACGAGATGCGCCCCGTGCGCGGCACCGATGCGCACAAGACCGACAGCCTCGCGGAACTCGTCTGCTCCAATTCGTTTCGCTCCGACGACGCCGAAAGCAATGCCGTCGGCCTGCTGCACGCCGAGATGCGGCTTGCCGGGTCGCTGATCATGGCGTCCGCCGACGCGCACCAGGTGCCGGCCGGCGGCGCGCTCGCCGTCGACCGCGACGGGTTCGCCGAAGCCGTGACGGCCCGCATCCAGGCGCATCCGCTGATCGAGATCGCCCGCGAGGAAGTCACCGGCCTGCCGCCGGCGGACTGGGACCAGGCGATCGTCGCGACCGGACCGCTCACCGCCCCTTCGCTCGCCGCCGCCATCGCCGAGGCGACCGGCGCCGATGCGCTCGCCTTCTTCGACGCCATCGCGCCGATCGTGCATTTCGACTCGATCGACATGAATGTCTGCTGGTTCCAGTCGCGCTACGACAAGGTCGGGCCGGGCGGCACCGGCAAGGACTACATCAACTGCCCGATGGACAAGGACCAGTATCTGGCCTTCGTCCAGGCGCTCAACGACGGCGCCAAGACCGAATTCAAGGAATGGGAAGGCACGCCCTATTTCGACGGCTGCCTGCCGATCGAGATCATGGCCGAGCGCGGCGTCGAGACGCTGCGCCACGGTCCGATGAAGCCGATGGGCCTGACCAACGCGCATAATCCGTCAGTCAAGGCTTACGCTGTCGTGCAGCTGCGCCAGGACAATGCGCTCGGCACGCTCTACAACATGGTCGGCTTCCAGACCAAGCTGAAGCATGGCGAGCAGACGCGCATCTTGCGCATGATTCCCGGCCTCGGGAACGCCGAATTCGCGCGTCTCGGCGGCCTCCACCGCAACACCTATCTCAACTCGCCGACCCTGCTCGGCCCCGACCTGCAGTTGAAGGTGCGCCCCGGCTTACGGTTCGCCGGGCAGATCACCGGCTGCGAGGGCTATGTCGAGAGCGCCGCCATCGGCCTGCTCGCCGGCCGTTTCGCCGCCGCGGAACGGCTCGGACGCGCAGCCGGACTGCCGCCGGTCACCACCGCCTTCGGCGCATTGCTCAATCACATCACCGGCGGCCACATCGTCTCCGAGGACGAGCCGGGAAAACGCTCCTTCCAGCCGATGAACGTCAATTTCGGCCTGTTTCCGCCGCTCGCCCCCGGCACCAAGCTGAAGCCCGACGATTTCGGCGGCCGCTTCCGCGGCAAGGACAAGTCGGTCGCCCGCAAGAAGGCGATGGCCGCGCGCGCGCTCGCCGACTGCCGCGCCTGGCTGGCATTGCCCGGCGCATCCATTCCGGCGGCCGAGGCCGCCGAATAGGTCCATCGCGGCCGCGCGGCCGTTGCGTGGGAGGACGTTTTCATGAGCGATCTGGCCAGCAGCTTCTTTCGCGTCGAGCGCGACGGCGCGATCGCCCATCTGGTGATGAACCGGCCGGACAAGGCGAACGGCATGACCGCCGACTTCTGGAGCGACCTCCCCCGCCTGGTCGACGCGCTTGGCCGCGACGAGACCGTCCGTGTCGCCATCATCTCGGGCGAAGGCCGGCATTTTACCGGCGGCATGGATCTGGCCGCTTTCGCCGACATCGCGAAACTGTTCGACAATGAGCCCGGACGCGCGGCCTATGCCATGCGCGACACGATCCTCGCGCTGCAGGGCGCCTTCAACGCGATCGAGCGCGCCCGCTTCCCGGTCATCGCCGCCGTGCACGGCGCCTGCATCGGCGCCGGCATCGACATGATCACCGCCTGCGACCTCCGCCTGGCCGCCGCCGACGCCTATTTCTCCATCGAGGAGATCCACATCGGCATGGCGGCCGACGTCGGCACGCTGCAGCGCCTGCCCAAGCTGATCGCGCCCTCCATCGCCGCCGAACTCGCCTATACCGGCCGCCGCTTCCCGGCTGACGAAGCCAGGGCGATCGGCCTCGTCTCGCAGGTGCTGCCCGACCGGGTGGCCCTCTCCGCGGCCGCGTTCGATCTCGCGGAATCGATCGCCAGGAAGTCTCCGCTCGCGATCGCCGGCATCAAGCGCAACCTCGCCTATGCGCGCGATCACTCCGTCGCCGACGGCCTCGACTACATCGCCACCTGGAACGCCGGCATGCTGCGCCCGGCCGAACTGATGACGGCGGTGCAGGCCAAGATGGCGAAGAGCGAGGCGATGTTCGCGGATTTGCTGCGGATGTGAGCCTCCACGGAACGGCGGGCAAGCGGCCCGGTCGCCATTGCCGCCTTGAAATCGGTAGGATAACATCCGACTTTATGCCGGGAGATCAGCCGATGGAACAGGTTGAGAAGATGTCAGTGACCGTGACCGCCGCGATGGCGCGGGACATTCGCGAGAAGGTCGCGTCGGGCAGCTATGCGTCCGCCAGCGAGGTCATCCGTGCGGCCTTGCGGGCGCTCCAGAAGGACGACCAGGAACACGCCGAGCGCATCTCCTCGATCAAGGCGCGCATCAAGGCGTCGGTGGACAACCCGGGACCCGGACATTCGAGCGAGGAGGTGTTCGGACGCCTGCGGGCGCGGCTCGAAGCCAAGGCTACCGGTGGAGGGTTTCATGAAGAGCCTTCCAATCCGTTGGAGTGACCCTGCGGAGAAGGATATGAACGACCTCGTCGATTACATCGCCGAGGCGCCGGGCTCTTCCGCCATCGCCATTGCCTATTCGCGCCGAATTCAGGTCCGATGCGAGAAGATCGGACTTGTTCCGTTCGGTGGTGCTAGACGAGACGATCTCTCGCCAGGCCTGCGCATCATACCCCTCGAAAAATCGGCCCTCGTTTGCTACCGCATCATGGAAGACGCGGTCTGGATCACCAACATCTTCCGCGCCGGCCGCGACTTCGAGGCGATTCTGCGCGGCGATCCGCAGTCGGGAGAAGACGAATAGCTACTCCGCCGGCTGCGCGCCGTCTCCCGCCCCCGGCAGCCCCGGCTTGCCCGCCTCGCCCGGATTGCGCCTGACATAATCCGCCTTGAGGCCTTCCGACGTCTGGCGCGAACCGTCATGGCTCCAGCCGGGCGGCATGAACATGTAGCCGAGGCGCTGGCGCAGCGTCAGGCCGGGCGCGGCGATGTCCTTGAAGATGCCGGCATATTCGTGGAACGCCACCTTCAGCGGGTTGAACGTGCCGATGTTCCTGACGATGCCGTAGCGCGGCCGGTCCTCGTCCAGTTCCGGCACGAAGGTGCCGAACATGCGGTCCCAGATGATCAGCGTGCCGGCATAATTGGCGTCAAGATAGCGCGGATTGGTCGCGTGGTGGACGCGATGGTGCGACGGTGTGTTGAAGACCCATTCGATCGGCGCCCACATCCGGCCGATCGTCTCGGTGTGGATCCAGAACTGCCAGACCAGATTGAAGCCGAACACGAAGGCGATCACCGCGGGGTGGAAGCCGAGCAGGACCAGCGGCGCCTGCAGCACGAACATGCCGGTGAACAGCCCGGTCCAGCTCTGCCTAAGCGCCGTCGACAGATTGTAGTGCTGGCTCGAATGGTGGTTGACGTGCTCGGCCCACACCCAGCGCACCCGGTGCGCGAAGCGGTGGTACCAGTAGTAGCGCAGGTCGTCGAGCAGGAAGGCGGCCAGGAAAACCCACCATGACAGGCCGAGATCGAAGAATCGGAACTGCCAGACCCACAGCAGCGCCCAGAACGAGACGAAGCCGAGCAGCAGGCCGGCGACGACGTTGCCGGTTCCCATCAGCAGGCTGGTCGCCGAATCGCGCGTTTCGAACGCGCCCCTGGCGCGGCCGGTGCGGACAAGAAAAAGTTCGAGCAGGATGGCCGCCACGAAGAACGGGATGGCGATCTGCGTCACGTTGGGAAAGGAATATGGGTTCATCGGGCGGCCTCCACCGCATGTATCCTGGCCGGCGCCAGCAGGGCCGCCACCGCGTCGGCCGCCTGCCTGTCGGCGAAATCGAAATTGCCGCCCGTGAAGGTGAAGTCGGAAAGCCGGACCGACAGGCCGGTCTCACCGGCGCGGCTGCACGAGGCGACGTCGCGTGGCGTCAGCGCCCGCGTCAGGAAGCGGTCGCCGACCGCATGGACGATGCCGACCCGGCCGTCGTTCAGTTCCAGGAACGCAGTTTCGGCCGATCGAGTCAGGCGCACGGCGCCGACCGGCTCGCCCGGAAAATCCTCGCGAAAACGATCGATTGCCTGCTCGGCGCTGGCGATCGTCGCGCGCCGGCTCCCGCCGGTCAGGTGGATCGCCGCCACGATCAGGCCGATGCCGATGGTAACGACGGCGACGAGGAGCGGCAGGCTCATCGCGACGCCTCCGCAGCCGCGCGATCGGCGGCAGACTCGCTCGAATACCTCCCCGGTCTCATCGGCGAAGCCTAGCACTCTTGACGTAAACGTCAAAGATGCGACGGCGTCGCTATCCCCACCCCTTCGCCGCGCGGCGCAGGAAGAGCCATTGCCGGCGCAGCGCCGAGATGTCCGTGGCGGGCGCCGTCCAGGCGGTGTCCGGCTCGATGCGGTCGAGCCTGGCCGCCGTCGGCGCCAGTGGCAGGAAGGCCGGGCGAAGCGATACCGGAATGCGCGCCGCGCCGCGCAGGAACGCCGCGTGGTGTTCGCCGGCAAGCGCCGCCATCGCCGACACCGCCGCCCGCATCGCCGACGCCGGTTCGCCGGCGATGAAGGCATCGCGCGTCAGCCCGGCCGCCGCCAGGATTTCCGGCGGAACGTAGCACTGCCCGCGCGCCCGGTGCAGCGGCATATGGCGGATCAGCAGGGCGATGGCCTGGGCGCAGCCGGCATGGCCGGCAAGCGCCGCGAAGTCGGGCGCTGCATGCGGATCGAGGATCATTGCCGCGAGTTGGATCAGCGCCGACGCCGTCTCGCCGCAATAGCCTTCGAGTTCGGTGCGTCCCGGCATCGCATCGTCGTAGAGGTCGAAGACGCGCGCATCGAGACAGTTCTGCAACGCGGCGCCGGGCAGACCGTGCTCGGCGATCGCCGCCAGCAGCGCCGACGCGACCGGATGCCCGCCCGCCCCCTCGATGGTTCCCGATGAAATCGCGTCGCGCCACCATTGCAGGCGGATTTCGCCCGGCATCGGCGCGCTGACGACGTCGCGGATGCGGGCGATTTCGGCATTGAACGCATAGAGCGCGAACAGCGCCCCGCGCTTGGCCTCCGGCGCATAGAGCACGCTGAGATAGCGGTCCGGATCGGCCTGCCGGACCAGTTGCATCGCAAGGCTCGCGTTCGCGTCCATGCCGCGGTCAGTCGACGGCGATCAGCGCCGCCGCCACGGCGCGGTCCTCGGCGAGCAGCACGTTGAAGGTGCGCACCGCCGCCCCCGTCGACATCGCATCCGTCGCCATGCCATGCGCCCGAAGCGCTTCGCGCAACGGCTTCGGCAACGGCCGCGGGTCGCGTCCCATGCCCACCAGCAGGATTTCGATGCCGCCGGCCTCCGCCATCAGCGGCGCGAAATCAGCCTCCGTCAGGGCGAGCGGGTCTACCGTCGACCAGCCATGAATGCCCGACGGCAGGCACAGAATAGAGCCGCGATGCGACATGCCGGCGAACCGGAAACCGCCATTGCCATAGGCCTCGACCGGGGCGCGGCCGGGAAAGTGCGCCTCCCGAATCTCGATGCCGGCGGGCATCGCCTAGGCCTTCGTCGGAGCCGGCCTCGCATCCACCTTGGCGAGCAAATTGTCGTCGCGGTCGAAGATATCGGGCCTGAGCTTGAACAGGATCAGGAGCGGCCCCGCGATGAAGATCGACGAATAGGTGCCGACCACGATGCCGAAGATCATCGCCAGCGTGAACGAACTGATGACCTCGCCGCCGAACATGTAGAGCGCCGTCAGCGCGAACAGCGTCGTCAGGCCGGTCAGGAAGGTGCGCGACAGCGTCTGGTTCATCGACAGGTCGAGCAACTGGTCCATCGGCATCTTCTTGTATCGTCGCAAATTCTCGCGCACGCGATCGTAGACGACGACGGTGTCGTTGATCGAGTAGCCGACGACGGTGAGCACCGCCGCGATACTGGAGAGATTGAACTCCAGGCCCAGCAAGACATAGAACCCGATCACCATGACCACGTCGTGCAGGGTCGAGATGATCGCGCCAAGGCCGAACTGCCATTCGAAGCGGAACCAGATGTAGACGAGCATGGCGAGCAGCGCGACCACGACGCCGATGCCGCCGGCCCAGGCGAGTTCGGACGAAACCGTCGGGCCGACCGACTCGATGCGCCGGAACTCGTAGTCGGCCAGCAACTCGCCGCGCACCTTCTCCACGACGCTCTGTTCGGCATTGTCGCCGGCGCCCTGGCCTTCGATGCGGATGAGATATTCGCCCTCGTCTCCGATGGCCTGGACCTGAAGGTCGCCGAGGTTCAGCTCGCCCAGCCGCGCGCGGATGTCGCCCGCGTCACCCGGGCCTTGCAGCGCCTTGACTTCGATGCTGGAGCCGCCGCGGAAGTCGATGCCGTAGTTCATCTCCTTGGTCATGAAGAGCCCGAACGAGGCGATCGAGATCAGGATCGAGAAGGCAAAGGCGTAGCGCCGCCACGACATGAACGGAACGGTCGTGTTGTCCGGCACGATGTTGACAACGCCGCGCGGCATTTCGGTCGGACGAACCCGCTTCAGCCAGATCGCGATCAGCCAGCGGGTCAGGGTAAACGCCGTGAACACGGTCGTCACGATGCCGATGGCAAGCGTCACCGCGAAGCCGCGGATCGGCCCCGAGCCGAGATAGAACAGGATCACCGCGGCGATCAGCGTCGTCAGATTGGCGTCGACGACAGTCGCCAGCGCGCGCGAGAAGCCGGCGTCGAGCGATTGGACGATCGATCGCCCGGCCCGTCTTTCCTCCTTCACGCGTTCGTAGATGATGACGTTGGAATCCACCGCCATGCCCATCGTCAGCACGATGCCGGCGATGCCCGGAAGCGTGAGCGTGGCGCCGAGCACCGACAGGATGGCGATGATCATCGCGATGTTGGCGATCAGCGCGATGTTGGCGATGATGCCGAGCGATCCGTAGGCAAGCACCATGAAGACGAGCACCAGGATGGCGGCGACGATCGAGGCGAACTGCCCCGCTTCGATGGAATCAGCGCCGAGGCTCGGGCCGACCGTGCGCTCCTCGATGATGGTCAGCGTCGCCGGCAGCGCGCCGGCGCGCAGCAGCACCGCCAGGTCGTTGGCGCCGTCGACCGAGAAATTGCCCGAAATCTGCCCGGTCCCGCCCAGGATCGGCTCGCGGATCTGCGGCGCCGAGATGACCTGGTCGTCGAGGATGATGGCGAAAAGCTTGCCGACGTTTTCCTGCGTCGCCGCGCCGAAGCGGGTGGCGCCCTTGTTGTCGAAGCGGAACGACACGACCGGCTCGCTGGTGCGCTGGTCGAACGTCGCCTGTGCGTCCACCAGGTTCTCGCCGGACACGATGATCCGCGTTTCAATCAGATAGGGCGTCGGCGGGTCGTCGGTCGAATACATCACCACCGAGCCCGCCGGCGGACGGCCCTCGATCGCCTCCTGCACGGGCATCGACTGGTCGACCATCTGGAAGGTCAGCTTCGCGGTCTGGCCGAGAATGTCCTTCAGTCGGTCCGGATCCTGCAGGCCGGGCACCTGCACCAGCACCCGGTCGGCGCCCTGGCGCTGGATGACCGGCTCAGTCGTGCCGAGTTCGTTGACGCGCCGTCCGAGCACTTCGATCGACTGCGTCAGCGCCGAACTCATGCGATAGTTGATGCCCTCTTCCGTTAGCGTGAAGCGCAGAAGCCCGGGCTCCGGCTCGTCCATCTCCAGTTCGGTCACGCTGCCGCCGCTGAAGATGCCGGCCTGGACGGGCTGCGTCAGGGCCTCGAGCGCGGTACGGCCCTTCTCGATGTCGGCCGCGTCGCGGATGCGCACCTGCACCGAGTTGGCGGTGCCGGAAAGCCCCGTATAGCCGATGCGCGCATCGCGCAGCGCCGCGCGAATGTCGTTGCGCGCCGTCTCCAGGCGTTCCTTGATGAGGTCGTTGCGGTCGAGTTGCAGCAGGATGTGCGAGCCGCCCTGCAGGTCGAGGCCAAGCGTCAGCTTGCTTTCGGCCAGAAAGTCCGGCAGCGCGTTGCGCGTGGACTCCGGAAGCAGGTTCGGCGCGGCGAACAGCACGCCGAGCGCGACCGTCAGCCAGATCAGGATGGTCTTCCAGCGCGTGAAATGCAGCATGGCCGTTGTTTCCTTGCGCGGCGGCGCGGGCCGCCGATGTGCCGGGCGTGCCCGGCCTTCGGATCAGCTCTTGGCGTTCTGGTTGGCGATCGGCTCGCCCTTGGCGCGCACGTCCGCGATCGTCGCGCGCACCGCCGTCACCTTGGCGCCGCCGAGATCGATTTCCAGTTCGCCGCGCTCGTCGATTACCTTGGTGACCTTGCCGACCAGGCCGCCGCCGGTGACGACCTGGTCGCCGCGGCGGATGTTCTTCAGCATTTCCTCACGCTTCTTCATCGTCGCGCGCTGCGGGCGGATGATCAGGAAATACATGATCACGAAGATCAGCACGAAGGGCAGGATGCTGATCAGCATGTCGGGCGCGCCGCCGACTCCTGTCTGCGCGTAGGCGGGGGAAACGAACATGGACTTCTCCTGAAAAATGACAAAGTGGCCGGCCCGCCGGGCCAGCCAAAGTTGGCCGGAATATAGTCTCTAAAGTCGCCAATGCAACCGCGGCCACTGCCGCCGCGCGCGCTTTTCGGCGGTGAATCCGCGTGTTATGCCGCGTCAATTGCGCTTCGGCGCGCCGCATGAGGCAAAAGCATGACCGAACGCGCCATCGATTCGCTGAACGACAAGCTCGACCGCCTGATCGAGACGGTCGCCCGCCTGTCGCCCCGGGTGCCGCCCTTAGCCGATTTCGCCGCGGCCGACTGCTTCGTCTGGGATGCCGAACAGGGCTGGCCGGCGCCGGTCGCCCGCGTCAGCCGGGTCGAGATCGCGCTGATCAAGGGCGTCGACCGCGTGCGCGACATCCTGCTCGACAACACCGCGCGCTTCGCGGCCGGCCTGCCCGCCAACAACACGCGTCGGTGGGGCGCCCGCGGCATGGGCAAGTCGTCGCTGGTCAAGGCGGCACATGCCGCCGTCAATGCCGACCGCGCTCCGGGCACGCCGGCCCTCAAGCTGGTCGAGATCCACCGCGAGGACATCGCCACCCTGCCCCGCCTGATGGCGCTGCTGAAGGCCGCCCCCTTCCGCTTCGTGCTGTTTTGCGACGACCTGTCCTTCGACAATGACGACACCTCGTACAAGTCGCTGAAGGCCGCGCTCGAGGGCGGCGTCGAGGGCCGGCCTGCCAACGTCATCCTCTACGCGACCTCCAACCGCCGCCATTTGCTGCCACGCGACATGATCGAGAACGAGCGCTCGACGGCGATCAACCCGTCGGAAGCCGTCGAGGAGAAGGTCTCGCTGTCCGACCGTTTCGGCCTCTGGCTCGGCTTCCACAAATGCAGCCAGGACGAATATCTGGAGATGGTGTCCGGCTATGCCGCCCATTACGGCCTGCGCATCGACGCCGAAAGGCTGCGCGCCGAGGCGCTCGAATGGGCGACCACGCGCGGCAGCCGGTCCGGCCGCGTCGCCTGGCAGTTCATCCAGGATCTGGCCGGCCGCCTCGGCCAGCGCCTCGACGCCTGAGCAGCGGCGCGCCCGGATCGCGCCAAAGAAAAACCGCCCCGCCTGCAATTCGGCTCGACCGTTGTCCTTCGGGACGGTGGAGCAGAAGCACTGGCGGGGCGGCTGAGTTGGCGCGGGCGGACTGGAGGCCGGACGCCGCGCGAACGCTCTTCCTGGCTATTCGAGAAACTGCTTGGGATCGACCGGTTCGGAATTCTCGCGCACCTCGAAGTGCAGCTTCGGCGAGTCGGTTTTGCCCGTCATGCCGGAGCGTGCGATCTCCTGGCCGCGCTTCACCGTGTCGCCACGGCTGACCTTGATTTCGCTGGTGTGGCCATAGACCGTGACCTTGCCGTCGGCGTGGCGCACCAGCACCGTCTTGCCGAAATCCTTGAGACCTTCGCCGGCATAGATGACGACGCCGTTTTCGGCCGCCTTCACCGGCGTTCCCTCCGGCACCGAGATGTCGATGCCGTCATTGTTGCCCGTGCCATAGGTGCCGACGACGCGGCCGCGCACCGGCCAGCGCATCTTGCCGATGCCGGTGCCGTCCGGCGCCGCATCGTCGCTGGCGGCTTCCGCATCCTTGATTTGCTTGTCGTTCTTGCGCGGCGGCGTGTAGGTCGCGACCTTCTCCGGCTGCGCCTTTGCCGAACCCGCTGTTCCGGTGATGATCGGATCGACGCCGGCCGGCGTCGCCGTCGCGACCTTCGTCGTCGCAGCGGTCGGGATCTTCAGCTTCTGCCCGATCTTCAGCGCGCCCGTGGTCAGCCCGTTGGCGGATTTCAGTGCCTCGGCCTTGGTGCCGGTCTTCTTCGCGACGCCATGGAGCGTGTCGCCCGAAACCACCGTATAGACGTCTCCGGTCGCCTTCTTCGGCGTTGCCGAGGCGACGTTGCCGTCGGTCGCCGCCGGCTGGCCGTTCGGCTCCTTCAATTTCGGCTGCGCCGGCAGCACGGCCACCTTGCCGTCGGGCTTCTGGCCCGGCGCCGGCGTGTCGCCGTTGCGCGGCTTGGCGTCGGCCGATTTCGGCGCGTCGCCTGGCCTTGGCGCACGCACATAGCGCGGGATGACGATCTTCTGGCCGATACGCACATTGTTCGCATCGGCAATATCATTGGCCTTCAGGATGGCCTTGACCGGCACGCCGAAGCGCTGCGACAGCGAGCCGATCGAATCGCCGTCCTGCAGGGTCACCTCGGCGCCCCCGTCCCGCGTCCAGCCCTCCTTCGCGGCGGGCAGCGTTGCGGATGCCGGCTGGGCGGCGACCGAACCGGTCGGCGTGCGGTCGAGCGTGGGCTTCTGCGCGGCGGCGACGGGCGTCGGAGCGGGCAGAGCCGCGACAGGCGCTGCGCCGACGGGCGGCAAGGTCGAGCGTGTCACCGGCGCGGCGACGGGCGCGGGCGTCACCGCCGCGCGATTGACCGAACCGGTATGGCTGCCGTCGACCGGCGCGGGCCGCGCCTTGTCGCCCGGGAATGGCTGGTTGTTGGCGGCGATGATGGTGCGCTGGTTGGCCGTCGACCCGGTGAAGAGGCCGTCCGAAAAGCGCGACACGCTGGAACTGCATCCGCTCGCCAGTCCGCCGACGAGAAGGATGGCGGCGCCGCGCATCAAGATGCGCTGATTGCCTCGAAAATACTCGACCCGCATGACCATACCCGCGCGTACCCGTTACTCAACAGGCCGGATTAAAGCGCGTTAATGTTACTGGTCGGTTAAGCCTCTGGGCGAAATTGCGGATTCGACGGCGCAGCCCCCTACAGAAACGCCGCCATACCGGCCGTAATCGGCTGCAGCCGGACGGTGGCGATGTCCTCGCGGTCGAAGCGGCTGCCGACCTTGGTCAGCTTCGCCAGCGCCTGCTCGCTTTCCGCAGCCCCGATCGGCGCGATGAGCACGCCATGGCTGGACAACTGGTCCACGAAATTGCGCGGCAGGCTCTCGAACGCCACCCACGACACGATGCGGTCGAACGGCCCTTCCGCCGCCATGCCGTTGCCGCCATCGGCGTGGCGGACGGTGACGTTGCCGATGCCGAGCGCCTCCAGCCGCTGGCGCGCCTGCATGCAGAGCGTCTTGTAGCGGTCGAGCGTCAGCACGCGGGCGGCGAGCCTGGACATCACGGCGGCGGTGAAGCCCGACCCTGTGCCGATCTCCAGCACGCGGTGCGACGGGTCGATGGCGAGCGCCGCGATCACCTGCGCCTGCAGGTCGAGGCCTTCGATCGCTTCGCCGCATTCGATCGGCAGCATGCGGTCGGAGAACGCCTGGGCCTGCCATTGCCCGGACACGAATGCCCGCCGGGGCGTGGCCTCTACGGCCGCGATCAATGCCTTGTCGGTCAGGCCGCGCGCGCGCGCGCGGAGCAGGAAGGCCGCGAACCCCTCCTGGTCGCTGGTCGCCTGGCTCATGCCAGCGCCCTTGCCAGATCGGCGCGCACCTCGTGCGCCGTCAGGTCGAGTTTCAGCGGCGTCACCGAGATCTTTCGCTCGCGCAGCGCATGCATGTCGGTGCCGGCGATGATTTCCGACGGCTCGCGCCCGAAGCGCAGCCAGTAATAGGGGAAGCCGCGGCCATCGGCGCGCTCGTCGATCCACAGCCCGTGCACGATCTTGCCCTGCACGGTCACCTCGACGCCCTCGACCTCGTCGGCCGAACAGTTCGGGAAATTCAGGTTGAGGAACACGCCGGCCGGCAGGTCGACGCCGATGAGTCTTTCAAGCAAAGCCGGCGCCAGCGCCTCGCCCGTCCCCCATGGCAGCGAGCGCACGCCTTCCGGCGAATTCGTGTAGCCCTGGCTGATGGCGATCGAGCGGATGCCGAGGAGCGTGCCCTCCATCGCGCCGGCAATCGTGCCCGAATAGGTCACGTCGTCGGCGACGTTGGAGCCGGAATTGATGCCGGACAGGATCAGGTCCGGCGGCGAATCCATGATCTTGCGCACCCCCATGATGACGCAGTCGGTCGGCGTGCCGCGCAGCGCAAAATGCTTGTCGTCGATCCTGCGCATGCGCAGCGGCTCCGACAGCGAAAGCGAATGGGCAAAGCCCGACTGGTCGGTCTCCGGCGCCACGACCCAGACGTCGTCGGAGAGCGTCCGCGCGACGCGCTCCAGCACCGCCAGGCCCTCGGCGTGGATGCCGTCGTCATTGGTCAGCAGAATGCGCATCGGAGCCTACTTCTTCTCGATCTTCGTGACGCCGCCCATATAGGGCAGCAGCGCGTCCGGCACGGAGATGCTGCCGTCCTCGTTCTGGTAGTTCTCCATCACCGCGATCAGCGCGCGCCCGACCGCGACGCCCGAGCCGTTCAGCGTGTGGACGAAACTCGTGCCCTTGGCGTCCGCGCTCCTGTAGCGCGCGTCCATCCGCCGGCCCTGGAAATCGCCGCACACCGAGCAGGACGAGATCTCGCGATAGGCATTCTGTCCGGGCAGCCAGACCTCGATGTCATGCGTCTTGCGCGACCCAAAACCCATGTCGCCGGTGCACAGCACCATCGTGCGGAACGGCAGCCCGAGCCGCTTCAGCACTTCTTCCGCGCAGGCGGTCATCCGCTCGTGTTCGGCAAGCGAGGACTCCGCGTCGGTGATCGAGACGAGTTCCACCTTGTTGAACTGGTGCTGCCGCAGCATCCCCCGCGTATCGCGCCCGGCGGAGCCGGCCTCCGAGCGGAAGCACGGCGTCAGCGCCGTGTAGCGCAGCGGCAGCGTCTTGCCGTCGAGGATTTCCTCGCGGACGAGATTGGTCAGCGGGACTTCGGCTGTGGGGATGAGATAAAAGTCAGATGAAATCTGCTTTACCCCGGCCGAGAGTTGCTCAATCTCCTCGTCCATTTTCTCGAGAAACCCATTGATCTCTTCTATCTCCGAAAGGATTTCCAACCCATTGGGCGGAAAAAGCGCGCGGGTCACCCCTTCCGCATCCGGGAGCGAATTTATCTGACCGTCCAATAGGTCGCGGTGTGCGATCATGTTGTCGCGACGACGGTACGCGCGGTAGAGTTGTTCCTTCAGGACGTGAGTGGTTTTGAACAGGTCCTCCTCGAACTTCGGCAATTGCCCCGTTCCGTACATCGCCGCGTCCTTCACGAGCAGCGGCGGCTGGACCTCCTCATACCCATGCTCCGTCGTGTGCAGGTCGAGCATGAACTGGCCGAGCGCCCGTTCCAGCCGCGCCAGCCCGCCCTTCAGCACGGTGAACCGGCTGCCCGACATGCGCGCGGCGCGCTCGAAATCCATCATGCCGAGCGCTTCGCCGAGTTCGAAATGCTCCTTGGCCCAGTTCGGCCTGGGCTTCACCTCGCCGACTTTCCTGAGCACGACATTGTCGTGCTCGTCCTTGCCGACCGGCACGTCGTCGAGCGGGATGTTCGGGATCACGGCGAGCGCATCGTTCAGCGCCTTGTCCAGTTCGCGCTCGCGCGTCTCGCCGTTCTGGATGAATTCCTTGATGCCCTGCACCTCGGCCTTCAGCCGCTCGGCCGTCGCCTGGTCGCCATTGCGCATGGCGTTGCCGATCTCCTTCGACGCCGCGTTGCGGCGCTCCTGCTTGACCTGCAGTTCGCCGAGATGCGCGCGCCTCGCCTCGTCCTTCATGATCAGGTCGTCGACGGTCGCCTCAGCCGCCTCCGGCGACTGGCCGCGCTTCACGAGCGCCGCCGTCAGCAGTTTCGGATTGTCACGGATCCAGCGGATATTGAGCATGGCAGGCTTCCAAACGGTGCGCTTGATCGCCTCCCTCCGGCAGGCCAGAGGGGGCGCGACGAAGCACTTCGGCTCCGACAATTCAGCGCAAGCGGGTAAACCGAAGGCGATCGATTGGCAAGGCGGGACGCCTCGCCGGCGCCAAACAGCAGGCGCTATTCCGCGGGCTTGGCCTCGGCCGCGGCCTTTTCGGCTGCCGCTTCGGCGACGTCCGCCGCGTCCTTGGCGACCTTTTGCTTCTCGCGCTGGCGCTCGATGCGCCGCGCCAGCCAGATCGACACCTCGTAGAGCAGGATGGTCGGCAGCGCGAGGCCGATCTGGCTGACCGGATCGGGCGGCGTCAGCACGGCGGCGACGACGAAGGCGATGACGATCGCCCATTTGCGCTTGTCGGCCAGCGCCTGCGACGACAGCAGGCCGACGCGCGCCATCAGCGAGGTCACCACCGGAAGCTGGAAGACGAGGCCGAAGGAGAAGATCAGGGTCATGATCAGGCTGAGATATTCCGACACCTTGGGCAGCAGCGAAATTTGCACCTCGCCGCCCTCGCCGCTCTGCTGCATGGCCAGGAAGAACCACATCACCATTGGCGTGAAGAAGAAATAGACCAGCGCGCCGCCGATGATGAAGAGGATCGGCGAGGCGATCAGGAACGGCAGGAAGGCGTGCCGCTCGTTCCTGTAGAGGCCGGGCGCGACGAATTTGTAGATCTGCGAGGCGATGATCGGGA
>JAUYMV010000110.1 GCA_030698645.1 Mesorhizobium sp. | reverse complement strand
GGTCAGCCAGCCGTCGGCGGCGAGCGTGCCGAAATCATGCGCGGGGTCGAGATAGCCGGGGAAGACCTGCGGTCCTTTGACATGCACCAGCCCGCTCTCGTTCGGCCCGCACTGCGCCCCCTCGCCCTCGCCAAGCCGCAGGATGCGCGTCTGCGAAAAGGGCGCGCGGAAGCCGACGCTGCCGGCGACCGGCTCGCCCCGTCCCGGATTGAAGGCGATGGCCGCCGCCGTCTCGGTCATGCCGTAGGTTTCGAACAGTCTTATGCCGGTCACCGTCTCGAAGCGGCTGCCGACCGCCTTCGGCAGCACCGCGCCGCCGGTCCCCGCCATCCGGACGGAGGAGACGTCGATGCCTTCGCGGAAGGTCCCGGTCATCGCGGCGATCGAGGTCGGCACGCCGCCGAGCACCGTTGCGCGGAAATGCTGCACCAGATCCCAGTAGCGCTCGATCACCGCCGGTGGGCGCAGCGCGTAGGGCGACGGCACGACGATGTGCCCGCCGGCGGCGAGCACCGAGAGGCCGACGGTCATGGTCCCGCCGACATGGAAGAACGGAAAACCGTTCATGACCACGTCACGCTCGTCATAGCCGAACACCTGGGCAAAGCCGAAGGCGGCGTGGATCTGGTTGCCATGCGTCAGCCGCACCAGTTTCGGGCGGCCGGTCGTGCCGCCGGTGTGGAACAGCGCGCAGACGGTATCGCGGTCGCCGAGATCGGCGAACTCCAGCGCATCGCTCCGGCGACCGCTGAGCGCCTGCGCCAGCCCGATGAAGCGGGGATCGGCTGGCGTACCGCCGCCGATGACGACGACATGGCGCAGCGACGGCACGTGCTCGAAGACGCCTTGCGCTTTCGACCAGCAGGTTTCGTCGAGTTCGGGCGCGGAGACGACGAGGATGCTGGCGCCTTCCGCATTGAGCAGGTCGAAGATTGCATCGGGCGTCAGCAGGTAATTGAGCGAACTGGCAATGCCGGCGATCTGCGCGCCGAACAGAAGCGTCGGCAGTTCGGGCAGGGTCGGCGTCAGGAACGCCGCGACGCCCCTGCCCTGTCCGAGACCGAGCGACCTGAACATGTTGGCCGCCCGAGTGATCTCGCCCAGCAGCTCCGCATGCGTCAGGGCGACGCCGATGTCCGACGGATCGGGCGAGCGCAGCACCGTCAGGGCCGGCCGGTCGCCGCAATGCTCGGCAGTGGCGAGGAACAGATCGTGGAGATTGTGCGCCGTCACCAGCTCGTCATAGGGCCAGCTCTCGATCGCGACGATGTCCTCGATGGTGCGGACGACCGCCACCGGCCGCGTCGTCCTGAGCGGACGTCGCATCAGTGCACCGCCGCATACATGATGGTCTCCTCGTCGGCCTTGCCGCCGTCGAACTCCTCGACGATGCGGCCCTGCCGGCACACCAGGATCCGGTCGGACAGCTGCAGGATTTCCGGCAGGTAGGACGAGATCACCATCACGGCGATGCCGTCGTCGGCGA
This sequence comes from Mesorhizobium sp., assembly GCA_030698645.1. Lineage (GTDB taxonomy): Bacteria > Pseudomonadota > Alphaproteobacteria > Rhizobiales > Rhizobiaceae > Mesorhizobium_A. Next base: position 969 of record JAUYMV010000110.1, on the reverse strand, counting down.
GCCGGTTGATGAACTGGTGGATCTCCGCGATGGCTCCGACGTCGACGCCGCGGGTCGGCTCGTCGAAGATCACCAGCTTCGGCTTCTGCACCAGCGCCTTGGCGACGACGATCTTCTGCTGGTTGCCGCCCGACAGTTCGATGACGCGCGCGTCGCCATTGATCGCCTTGACGTTCAGCGCGGCGATCCACTCCTTCGCCAAGGTCCTCATCTCGCCCATGCTGACGGCGGCCGACTTCGCCTGCCCGCCGGCCAGCGCGCCGAGATAGATGTTTTCGGCGATCGACATCGTCTCGAAGAAGCCCTCGAGCTTGCGGTCCTCGGTCACGTAGATGATGCCGTCGCGGACGGCCGGCCGCGGCACCCGGTAACGCACCGGGCGGCCGTTGAGGCGGACCTGGCCGCCATGGAAGAAGTCGCGCTTGAGCACGCCCGAGACGACCTTGGCGGCCTCGGTCCGGCCCGAGCCGATCAGGCCGAAGACGCCGGCGATCTGGCCGGCGAAGATGGAGAAGGACGTGTTCCGGACGATGCTGCCCATCGACAGGTTCTGCACGCTCAGCACCTTTTCGCCGGCGCGCCTGACCTTGCGGTCCTTGCGCGAGCCGTAGAGTTCGTCGGAGAGCGAGCGCCCGACCATGGCGCGCACGATCTTCTCGCGGTCGAACGCCGCAGTGACGTCGGTGACGACATGCTCGCCGTCGCGCATGACGGTGATGCGGTCGGAGATCTGCAGCGCCTCCTCCAGCGCGTGGCTGATGAAGACGATCGAGACGCCGCGCGCCTTGAGCCGTGCCACCAGGGCGAAGAACTGGTGCTTTTCCTCCGGCGTCAGCGTCGCGGTCGGCTCGTCGAAGATGATCACCTGCGCGTTGTGGTGGACGGCGCGGGCGATCTCCACCATCTGCTTCTGCCCGGCGCCGAGGCTGGCGACCATCGCGGTCGGGTCGACCGGGAAATTCAGCGACT
>JAUYMV010000103.1 GCA_030698645.1 Mesorhizobium sp. | reverse complement strand
CTCTGCTTGGTCGGGCGCGGCAGGTCGCTCGGCGCGATCTTGCGGCGCGACTTCCAGTCGATGCCATCCTGATTGTCGGCCTGCTTGTGCGCGACCTTGGCCGGCATCGCCAGCACGTCGGGATTGACGAAATGACCGCGGCGCTCACGCGCGATCAAAAAGCCCTGGTCGACGAGCTGCTGGAACGCGAGCACCACGGTGCCGCGCGCGACGCCGAGCTTCTCGGCGAGGATGCGGCAGGATGGCAGCGGCATGGAGGCGGCGATCTGGCGGTCGAGGATGGCGGCGACGATCGCCTGGCGGATCTGCGCCTGCAGCGTCTGCCCGGATTCGGCTGAAATGGTGAACAGGCCCGACCAGATGGCGGCGTCGTTTCTCGATGACATTGGCACAGTCCCTTTCGCCAATACCTTAGACCGTGGCTAACATGTCAGCAAGGCTGGCATAATGACTTAAGCCAAAGAATTTGCCTGCCGTGTCGGTCTTGGGCCAGCAAGGCCGATGGAAACCCGACTCGGTTCGCACTAGGGTGCCCGGACTCTCTTCGCACGGGATTGCGACGGCGAATGTGATGGAGCGCACAGAGTGAGAAGCGAAGCATTTCGAACGGCGCTGGCGGCGCTGCAATCTCACCGGGCGCGCACCGCGCCGGTGGACATGCGGGCAGCCTTCAGGGCCGAGCCGCGGCGCTTCGCAAAGTTTTCTCTCGAACTGGACGATTTGCTGCTCGACTGGTCGAAATGCGCGGTCGGGGACGAGACCATGACGCTTCTCGAGGCGCTGGCGCGAGCCGCCGAGGTCGAGGAGCGCCGGCGCGAAATGTTCGACGGCGCGGCGATCAACCTGACCGAGGGACGCGCCGTGCTGCATGTCGCGTTGCGCGGCGCCAACGCGGATGCGCCGGACGCGAGGACGGGCGTGGCAGCGGACGTCGAGGGCGTTCTCGCCGCGATGACCGCCTATGCCGAGTCGGTGCGTTCCGGCAAAACGCGCGGCGCGACCGGCAAGCGATTCGCGGATGTCGTCAATATCGGCATCGGCGGCTCCGATCTCGGACCGCAAATGGCGGTGCTGGCGCTGGCGCCGTTCCACGACGGGCCGCGCGCGCATTTCGTTTCCAATGTGGACGGCGCGCACATCGCCGACACGCTGAAGACGCTCGATCCCGAAACGACGCTGTTCATCGTCGCGTCGAAGACCTTCACCACGGTCGAGACGATGACCAACGCTTTGACGGCCCGCGCGTGGGTGCAGGCGGCCGTCGGCGCCGACTTGGCCACGCTGCATTTCTGCGCCGTCTCCAGCGCGGTCGACAAGGCGGCGGCCTTTGGCATTCCGGCCGAGCGCGTGTTCGGCTTCTGGGACTGGGTCGGCGGCCGCTATTCGCTGTGGTCGGCGATCGGCCTGCCGATCATGCTGGCGGTCGGCCCGGCAAGCTTCCGCGCCTTCCTCGACGGCGCGCACGCCATGGACGAGCATTTCCGCACCGCGCCGCTGCTCGAAAACCTGCCGGTCGTGATGGGCCTGGTCGGCTACTGGCACCGCGTCGTCTGCGGCTATCCGGCGCGCGCGGTGATTCCCTACGACCAGCGCCTGGCGCGCCTGCCCGCCTATCTGCAGCAGCTCGACATGGAGTCGAACGGCAAGAGCGTGACCATCGACGGAGCGCCGGTCGCGACGCCGACCGGGCCACTGGTGTTCGGCGAACCCGGCACCAACGGGCAGCACGCCTTCTTCCAGTTGCTGCATCAGGGCACGGACGTGATCCCGGTCGAGTTCATCGTCGCGGCGCAGGGCCACGAGCCGGAGCTTCGCCACCACCACGATTTGCTGCTCGCCAATTGCCTGGCGCAGTCGGAGGCGCTGATGCGCGGCCGCACCGAGGACGAGGCGCTGAACCAGCTTCTGCGCGGACGCATGGTGCAATCCAAGGCCGAGTCGATCGCCCCGCATCGCGTGTTCTCCGGCAACCGGCCCTCGATCACGCTGGTGCACCGGCGGCTCGACCCGTTCGCGCTCGGCCGGCTGCTGGCGCTCTACGAACACCGCGTCTTCGTCGAGGCGGCGCTGTTCGGCATCAACGCCTTCGATCAATGGGGCGTCGAGCTCGGCAAGGAACTGGCGACCGGGCTGCTTCCCGTCGTAGAGGGCAAGGCCGCGGCATCGGACCGCGATTCGTCGACGGCGGGCCTGGTGGCCCACATCCACCGTCTGGCCGGCAAGGAGTAGCGCGTGAGCCGCATCAAGGGGATTCTGTTCGACAAGGACGGCACGCTGGTCGACTTCAACAAGACCTGGTTCGCCATCGGCGACATGCTGGCGTTGGAGGCGGCCGGCGGCGACCGAAGCCGCGCGGACGCGCTGATGGCGCAGGCCGGATATGATTTCCGGCAGCGCCGCTTCATCGCCGATTCGGTGTTTGCCGCCGGCACCAATGCCGATGTCGTCGGGCTCTGGTATCCCGATCTCGAACCCGGCCTGCGCGGCGAATTGCTGACCCGCTTCAACGGCATCACGGCGACGAACGGCGCGGCCAAGGCGGTGGCGCTGCCCGGCATCGTCAAGGCCATCGCGACGCTGCACGAGCAGCACTATCGGCTCGGCGTGGCGACCAACGATTCGACCGGGGGCGCCGAACAGACCCTGCTGATGCTCGGCATCGCGCAGATGTTCGACGCGGCCTATGGCTACGATGCGGTGGCCCGGCCGAAGCCGGCGCCGGATACCGTGGAATCCTTCTGCCTGCTGACCGGCCTGAAGCCGGCCGAGGTCGCCATGGTCGGAGACAACGGCCACGACATGGAAATGGCGCACAATGCCGGCTGCGGGCTGGCGGTCGGGGTGCTCAGCGGCACCGGCACGAGGGCGTCGCTCGGCCGCGCCGACGTCTTGCTGGAATCGGTGGTCGACCTGCCGGCCTATCTGGCGTCGCGCTGAACGATCGCCATCGCCCCGGCGGACCGGCCCGCGCGATCGGTCCGGTCCGGTCGATCCTCAATTGTCGAAAGGCCTTCCGTCCATGTCCACAGAACTGACGATCCTTGCCTGGACGCTCGTCCTGGCCATCTTCCAGGTGCTGCTGGCAGCCCAGGCGCGCGGCCGCCGCAACGGCATCGGGTATAGTGCTGGGTCACGCGACACGCCGCCCGAGGAAGACATCGTCGCGGGCCGGCTGCGGCGCGCCCAGGCGAACCTGTTCGAGACACTGCCGCTGTTCGCGGCGGCCGTGCTGATTGCCCATGTCGCCGACCGCGAAGGCGCGCTGACGCTGTGGGGGGCGTGGCTCTTCCTGGCCGGCCGCGTCCTCTACGTGCCGTTCTATGCGCTTGGCATATCCTATGCGCGCTCGGCCGTCTGGACGGTGGCGTTCGTCGGTCTTTGCCTGGTGCTGGCAGCCATCCTATGGCCATGGTGACCTGAGCCGAGGCCGGAAGGATTGCGATTGTAAGGAAAATGCATTACATTTGAAGCATGTCGAAAGCCGCGCCATCCCTGATCGAAGAGGTCAGCACAATCACCGCCAAAGGGCAGACGACCGTGCCCAAATCGGTACGGAAGGCGCTCGGCGTGGATCTTGGCGGGCGCATTGCGTTCCGGCTGACCAAAGGCGGCGTCAGCGTGCACCGGGTCGCAGACGGTGATAGCGATCCCGCCATCGACAGCTTTCTGGCATTTCTGGCAAGGGATATCAAAGCGCGCCCGCAGACAGTTTCCGCAATTGCGCCGGACCTGCTTGCGCGCATCGATGAACTGACGGCCGGGATGGATATCGACCCCGACGCACCCATCGAGGGCAAGGTCGAGATCTGATCGATGATCGTCAACGGTTGGCAGATTTTTGCTCATCCGCTGTTCATCGACCAACTCGCGAAGCTCACCATCGCAGTCGAACGCGCGCGCCAAAAAGATCCGGAGCGTTACCGCGCGACTGCAAACGCCAAACTGCTTGCTGCCTTGAACCGGCTCGTCCGCGAGACGATTCCCGCCGATCCATCGCGTCCGGAATACCGCCAGGGAGACACGCTGGGAACGCACCGGAAACATTGGTTTCGCGTGAAATTTGGCAGCCAGCGTTTCCGGTTGTTCTTCCGCTACCAGAACGCTGGAAAGGTCATCGTGCTTGCCTGGGTCAACGACGAAGACAGCCTTCGGACCTATGGATCGAAATCGGACGCCTATTCGGTTTTCCGCGCGATGCTTGAAAGGGATTCGCCGCCTGACGACTGGAGGGCGCTGATGATAGAAGCGGCGGCTGCCAAGGCGCGGCTTGAAAAAGCGCTCGGCGCCGCAAGAGATGCGACGCCGAGCTAGACAGTTCTAATGCTGGCTCGAGCGACTGAACTCTAACCCCTCAGTTCACGGCGCAGGATCTTGCCGACATTGGTCTTCGGCAGGTCGGTGCGGACCTCGATGTATTTCGGGCATTTGTAGGCGGTCAGCCGCTCGCGGCAGAACTTCTGCAACTCCTCGGCGGTCAGGTTCGGATCCTTCTTGACGACGAACAGCTTGGTCGCCTCGCCCGACTTTTCGTCCGGAACGCCGATCGCCGCGGACTCCAGCACGCCCGGGTGCATGGCGGCGACTTCTTCGATCTCGTTCGGATAGACGTTGAAACCCGAGACGAGGATCATGTCCTTCTTGCGGTCGACGATCTTGGTATAACCGCGCGCGTCCATGACGCCCATGTCGCCGGACTTGAAGAAGCCGTCCTTGGTCATGACCTTGGCGGTCTCGTCCGGCCGGTTCCAGTAGCCGGCCATGACCTGCGGTCCGCGGATGCAGATCTCGCCAACCTCGCCGAGCGCGACATCCTTGCCGTCCTCGTCGCGCAGCACGATCTCGGTCGACGGGATCGGCAGGCCGATGGTGGCCGAGAACTCGTCGGCGTCGAAACGGTTGGCGGTGGCGACCGGCGCCGTCTCCGACAGGCCGTAGCCTTCCGAGACGACGCAGCCGGTGAGTTTTTGCCAGCGTTCGGCGACCGGACGCTGCACGGCCATGCCGCCGCCGAAGGTGAGCAGCAGCGGCTTGAAGTCCAGCTTGCGGAACTCCTCGTTGTTCAACAGCGCGTTGAACAGCGTGTTGAGGCCGGGGAAGATATTGACCGGGTACTTCTTCAACTCGGCGACGAAGGCCGGGATGTCGCGCGGGTTGGGGATGAGGATGTTGTGGGCGCCCTGCTGCATGCCCATCAGCGCGTTCACCGTCAGCGCGTAGATGTGGTAGAGCGGCAGCGCGCAGACATAGACCAGACGGTCGGGCCGCGGACGCTTGATAAAGGCCGTTTCCACCCAGGCCTCGTTCTGCGCGACATTGGCGAGGACGTTGCGGTGAAGCAGCGTCGCGCCCTTGGAGACGCCGGTCGTGCCGCCGGTATATTGCAGGAAGGCGACGTCGTCGGGTTCGACCTTGGCCGGCTTGAAGGTGAGGCTGCGGCCGGCGCTAAGCGCCGACTTGAAGGTGACGTGGCCGGGCAGCGACCAGGCCGGCACCATCTTCTTGACCCGGCGGACGACCAGGTTGACGATGTGGCCCTTGAGCCCGAGCATGTCGCCCATCGATGCCACGACGACGTGCTTGACGCCGGTCTTGGTGACCACCGACTGCAGCGTCTTGGCGAAGTTCTCCAGGATGACGATCGCCTCGGCGCCGGAATCCTTCAACTGGTGCTCGAGTTCGCGCGGCGTGTAGAGCGGATTGACGTTCACGACCGTATAGCCGGCGCGCAGCACCGCCATCATCACGATCGGATATTGCAGCACGTTCGGCATCATGATGGCGACGCGCGCGCCCTTGGCGAGGCCCTTCGATTGGAGCCATGCGGCGAAGGCCGATGAATCACGCCCGACATCCGCATAGGTCATCGTCTTGCCCATGCTGGTGAAGGCCGGGCGGGCGGAGAATTTCTTCACCGACTCAGCAAGCAGATCGCCGATCGACTGATAGGCGAGCGGCCCGATCTCGGCGGGGATGCCTTTCGGATAGCTGGCGAGCCAGGGCTTCGACGATGCCTTGCCGGCCGAAGCGGGCGCGGCCGGCTTGGCGGGCGCTGCCGGTTTCGCGGCCGCTGGCTTGGCCGCAGGCTTCGCGGCAGCCTTGGCCGCAGGCTTTGCCGCAGCCGACGCCGGTTTTGCCGGTGTGCTTTTCGCAGAGGCGCCGGCTGTGGATTTCTTGACGTCGGCCGGCTTGGTGCGCGCGGCCATACCGGTCAACGGCGCCGCCGTCTTCGGCGCCGGTTTCGCCGCAGCCTTGGCGGCCGGTTTCGCCGTCTTCTTGTCCGCAGACGTCTTTTCTTGTTGGACCGGTGGCTTTGCTTTCGCGGCGCCGGTCTTACTGGTTGTCTTGGCCATGTCTCGCTCCCTCTCGATCTTTTCGACGCGCCGATTTGTCTTGCAGTCATACGACCGCCGGGCTTCTCCCGCAGCCTTGCATCGGCATCGACGACACGCCGGCTTATCTATGGTCACATGGTGAACCGGCGCAAGCCTTGGCGCATGAAGCATTCCCGACGGCCCCCCGCAACCTGCCTCAAGACGCTTCTCCAACTTTCCCCTACGCCAGCAATCTGGTGGTTCCATTGCCCATAGAACGATGCTTATATGGCCGCTTGCGAGCCTTAAAGAGGGGCTTCGACGATAAAAGGGAGTTCAAAACATGAAAAAACTGAGTTTTCTCGCCGCACTGCTCGCGGCGACCGTGCTGAGTGGCGCGGCCGGCGCCAAGACGCTGGTCTACTGTTCGGAAGGCTCGCCGGAGGGCTTCGACCCCGGCCTCTATACCGCGGGCACCACGTTCGACGCCTCCTCGCGCCCCGTCTACAACCGTCTTCTCGAGTTCGCTCCGGGCACCACGACGGCCGATGCCGGCCTCGCCGAAAGCTGGACGATTTCCGACGACGGGCTGGAATACACCTTCAAGCTGCGTCCAGGCGTCAAGTTCCAGACCACGGATTTCTTCACTCCGACGCGCGACATGAACGCCGACGACGTGATCTTCTCGTTCGAACGCCAGATCAAGGCCGACAATCCGTATAACCAGTATGTCGCGGGCGCGGCATGGGAGTATGCCGCCGGCATGGGCCTGCCCGAACTGATCAAGACGATCGAGAAGGTCGACGACCTGACCGTGAAGTTCACGCTGAACAAGCCCGAGGCGCCTTTCCTCGCCAATCTGGCGATGGATCTCGGCTCGATCATGTCCAAGGAATACACCGACAAGCTGGCCGCCGACGGCAAGATGGAGCAGCTCAACCAGATGCCGCTCGGCACCGGACCCTTCAAGTTCGTCGCCTACCAGCAGGACGCCGTCATCCGCTACAAGGCGCATGAAGGTTATTGGGGCGGAAAGGAAAAGATCGACGACCTGGTGTTCGCGATCACGACCGACGCAGCCGTGCGCCTGCAGAAGCTGAAGGCCGGCGAATGCCACGTGATGCCCTATCCGAATGCGGCCGACGTGGAAGCCATGAAAGCCGACCCCGATCTCCAGGTGATGGAGCAGGAAGGCCTCAACGTCGCCTATCTGGCCTTCAACACGATGCAGCCGCCCTTCGACAAGACGGACGTCCGCAAGGCCATCGCCCAGGCGATCAACAAGCAGGCGATCGTCGACTCGGTGTTCCAGGGCGCGGCGTCGGTCGCCGTCAATCCGATCCCGCCGACCATGTGGTCGTATAACAAGGCAATCGAAGACGACAAATACGACGTCGAGGCGGCCAAGAAGGCGCTGGTCGACGCCGGCGTCACCGATCTCAAGATGAAGGTCTGGGCGATGCCGGTGGCCCGCCCCTACATGCTGAACGCGCGCCGCGCGGCCGAACTGATCCAGTCAGACCTCGCGGCGATCGGCGTCACCGCCGAAGTCGTCAGCTATGAGTGGGCCGAGTATCTCAAGCTGTCGAAGGCCAAGGACCGCGACGGCGCGGTGATCCTCGGCTGGACGGGCGACAATGGCGATCCGGACAACTTCCTCGACACGCTGCTCGGTTGCGACGCCGTTGGCGGCAACAACCGCGCGCAGTGGTGCAACGAGGAGTTCGACAAGCTGGTCAAGGCTGCGAAGACCACGACCGACCAGGCCGAACGCACCAAGCTCTATGAAGAAGCCCAGGTCGTCTTCAAGCGCGAAGCGCCGTGGGTTACGCTCGACCACAGCCTCGTCGTCATGCCGATGTCGAAGAAGGTCTCGGGCTACGTCATGAGCCCGCTCGGCCAGCACCAGTTCAGCGGTGTCGACATTGCCGAGTAGGCGCATATAGGAAGACCGGCGGGGGCGTTCGCTCAGGCGGCGCCCCCGCCGCGTATCCGGCGTCCGGACAAGACTCTGCGGCAAACCGGACGAAACCCCTGCCGATAGGTCCATCATGCTGCGCTTTTTCCTGGGACGGCT
>JAUYMV010000088.1 GCA_030698645.1 Mesorhizobium sp. | reverse complement strand
TCTGTCCCCGGATTTTTCGGAGTTCGGGCCGAAGGGCGTGGCCGAGGTCTCCGCGCTCCTGTCGCATTATGCGCAGAAATCGCCGGGCGCGAAGATCGTGATTGCCTGCGGTTCGATGGGCGGCGCGATCTGCTGGGGGTTGGCTGACGACAAGGCGATTGCGCCAAGACTGTCAGGTCTGCTGCTGCTCGGCTCCTTTGCGTCGGAGGATTTCGTCAAGAGCGCCGCATTCAGGCGCAAGGTGCCGCTGTTCCTGGGGCAGGGAAGTCGCGACACGGTGTTTCCGATCGATACGGTGGAGGCGTTCTATAAGAAACTCGCAGGTCAGAACTATCCGGTGCGCATGGTGCGCTTCGAGACCGGCACGCACGGCACGCCGATCCGCATGACCGACTGGCGCGAGGTGCTGAACTGGATGCTGGCCCGGGCTTGAGGCGACCGCCGCGCGCTTTCGGCGGCAGAATGGAGACGAGTGTATGACCGGCCACATCGACCCGACGCGGGACGCCTTCGGCGAATTCCGCCGCCTGCCGGAGGAGGGCAGGGTGCACATGCTGAACCTGGTGCGGCTGCGCGATCGCGCCGCCTATCCGGACGGCCGCGCGGCGACCGGCGCCGAGGCCTATGCCGCCTACGGGCGCGAGAGCGGGCCGATCTTTCGCCGCGTCGGCGGAAAAATCGCCTGGAGCGGCGATTTCCGCCTGATGCTGATCGGGCCGGCGGACGAACGCTGGGACATCTGCTTCATCGCGGAATATCCGAACGCTGCCGCTTTCGTGGAGATGGTCAAGGACGCGGACTACCAAAAGGCGGTCATTCACCGGCAGGCGGCTGTGGAAGACTCGCGGCTGATCCGGACCCGGCCACGGGAGACGGGCGCGGGCTTCGGGTGAGGGACGCCTGTGCTCATGGGAGGCGCAGCCGAACGTAGCAGCCGACCATAGGCGACGCGCTCCCTTGAGGCGGAGACCCTGTTGCCTCACCTGTCGCCGATGGTCATCGGGCCGGAGCCCGGCAGGCTGGCCGCGAGCTCCGCGCCGAGCAGCCT
>JAUYMV010000086.1 GCA_030698645.1 Mesorhizobium sp. | reverse complement strand
ACCGCGCCGCCGGGACTGGTCGCCAGCACCGCGTCGAAGGGCGTGTGGTCCATGCCGGGCGCGGGATCGCGCGCGACGACCAGATCCATGCCGGGCGCCATGATGGCCGAGAGCGCCTTTTCGTAGACGCTTCCCTCGGCGGCGAAGATCATGCCGGGGGTCAGCAGGCCGACCAGGTATTTCAGCTTCGAATGGTCGGTCGAGACCAGCGAATAGGCCGGCGACACCGGCGCGAACGGAATGCCGGCGGTCATGGCGCCGAGCGCCAGCAACCCGTGTTCGACGGAATTGCCGGACAGGATCATCAGCGGCCGGTCCGCCGACAGATCCTTGTCGATCAGGAACTGGGCGACGGCGCGCGCCTTGCGCCTCGCCTCCGCGAAGGTCACGCGGCGCCATTCGCCGTCCGGCCCCCGATCGGCCAGGAAGACGCGGTCCGGCGCCACGGCCGCCCAGTGGTCGAGGCAATCGATCATCGAACGTGGATGCGGACCGAGCGCGTATTTCGAGCGCACATGCAGGGAGCCGTCCGGACGCCGTGTCAGTTCGGCGTCCATCTCCCCCATACGCACCGGCCGCATGCCCGGCAGTTCAACCAGCGGCATCCATTCTCCTCCCGGATATTGTTATTCCATATAACAATGTCCGCAGCGATCATCAAGCCACCGGCGCCGCCTCCGCATACATGCGTTCGACCACGCCGGCATGATTCTGCACGACGATGTTGCGCTTCACCTTGAGCGTCGGCGTCAGCTCGTTGTCGGCCATGGTGAGCGATCGCGGCAGGATCGCGAAGCGGCGGATCTGCTCGACCCGCGCATGGCGCGGATTCAGCGCATCGATGCCCTGCTGGATTTCCGCCAGCACACGCGGATCGGATCGCAGATCGCCCGACAGGCCATGCACGGCGGCGAAGTCCTTCAGCTTGTCCTCGCCGAGCGTCAGCAGCGCGGTGAGGTAGTTCCTCCCCTCGCCCACCACCACCGCATGCTCGACCAGCGGAATATCCATCAGGTCGCCCTCGAGATTGGCCGGCGTGATGTTCTTGCCGCCCGACGTGATCAGGATGTCCTTCTTGCGGCCGATGATGGTGAGATAGCCGTCGGCGTCGAGGCGTCCGAGATCGCCGGTCTTCATCCAGCCGTCGACGAGCGTCGCCGCCGTCGCTGCGGGGTCCTTGGCATAGCCGTCGAACAGGCTCGGGCTGCGCACCAGGATTTCGTCGTCCGGCGCGATCTTCAGCTCCAGACCCGGGATCGGCTTGCCGACCGTGCCGAGCTTCGTTGCCCCCGCCACGTTGAACGTCGTCGGCCCGCAATCCTCCGACTGCCCGTAGACCTCGAGGACGACGATGCCGAGCGCTGCGAAGAACTCGAGCACGTGGGTCGAAATCGGCGCCGCGCCGGAGACCGGGACCGGGCACTTGTCGAGGCCGATCGCGTCACGGATCTTGGCCAGCACCAGCCTGTCCGCCAGGCGATGCTGCAGCCCGAGCAGCAACCCGACCGGCTCGCCGGCAAGCTTGCGCGTCGCCGCCGCCCGGCCGACGTCGATCGACCAGCGCGCCAGCTTGGCCTTTGTCCCGGTCGCCGCGCTGAGCCTTTGCTGCAGCGTGTCGTGGATCTTCTGCCAGACGCGCGGCACGCCGAAGAACACGGTCGGCCGCGCGTCCTTGAGGTGGCTGCCGAGTTCGTCCATCGAGCGCGCGAACCAGACCTCGAACCCGCCGGCCGCATGGCTGTGGATCGAGTTCATCGCCTCGGCGATATGCGCCAGCGGCAGGTAGGAGACGAGCCGGTGGCCGCCATCGATGTTGAACATCTGCTTCAGCGTCCATGCCGTCCAGGCGAGCGCCCCGTGGCTGAGCACCACTGCCTTCGGCGGCCCGGTGGTGCCGGAGGTGTAGATCAGCGTGCCGGTATCGCCGCGCTGCAGTCCCGCGAGCCGCGTCTCGACCTCAGGCTGGAACCGCGCCTCGCCGCGCGCGATGAAATCGTTCCAGCCCATCTGCAGCGGATCGGCGGCGTCCACTCCGCGCATCATCACGACATGGCGCAGGTGCTTCAGTTTCCCCGCATGCTTCGCCACGCGGTCGAAATGCTCCTGCTTTTCGGCGAGCAGGATCGGCGTCTCGGAATGATCGAGGATATAGGCGATCTCCTCGGGCGAGGACGTGAAGTAGATGCCGGCGGGCGCCGCCCCTACCATCATTGCGCCGAGCGCCATCGTCGTCCATTCCGGCCGGTTGAAGCCCAGGATGCAGATCACGTCGCCCTTCTTCACCCCGAGCGCGACGAGCGCGCGGGCGACGCGGGCGACCTCGGCGCCATATTCCGTCCAGCTGGTGGTCCGCCATCCGCTTTCCTGGAGCGTGCGGTAGGCGACGGCGCTGCCGCGTTCGGCGGCCGTCTGCGCGAATCGCCGCGGCGTCGGGGTGAATCGGTCAGCCTGCTCCCGTTCGTTCGATAGCGTCATTGTTCCCTCCCAGGCCGAGCATGATCCGTGCGTCTTGCGGTGACGCGATCGGCCGCCCGGCGATTTCCGCGCAGTGTGCCAGTGCTTCGATCAATTTTCCATTCCCCGTCGCGCGGCTACCGTCCGGCAGGTAGAACGTATCCTCGAGCCCGGTGCGCAGCATGCCGCCGAGTTCGGCGGCGCGGGCATGGACCGCCCAGATCTCCTGCCGGCCGATCAGCGTCGCCTGCCACTTCGCCCCGGGGATGCGGTATTTCAGCAGCAGTTCCAGCAGCTCCGCGTCGACCGGCATGCCCGACGCCACGCCCATCACGAAATTGTACTGCGCGCTTCGCGCCATGCCGTTGGCGACATACATGCCGACCGAGCGCACGATGCCGGTGTCGAAGCATTCGAACTCCGGCCTGGCGCCGGTTTCCGCCATCACCTCCAGATAGGCCTTCACCTTCTCGACCGGATTGTCGAACATCATCGGCGGCCAGGCCCACGACCCGTCCGTCTTGATCTTCAGATAGTTCAGGCTGCCGGCATTGCAGGCGGCGATCTCCGGCCGGATCGCGCGGATGCAGGCGAGCGGCCCGGCGATGTCCTTGCCGACGGTCCCGGTCGTCTGGTTGATGATCACGTCCGGACAGGCGGCGCGGATCGCATCGCTGATGGCCTTCGCCACCGCCGGCTCCCAGCTCGGCAGATGGCCCATGCCCGCGCCCTGCTGGCGGAAATGCACATGGATGATCGCCGCGCCCGCGTCATAGGCGTCGCGCGCCGACGCCGCGCATTGCTCCGGCGTCACCGGAATGGCGTTCTGCGACGGGTCGGTCAGCACGCCGTTCAGCGCGCAGGTGAGGATTGCCTTATCCACGCGCCACCTCGATCTCGATGATGAGTTCCCCGGCGCGCACCTGTTCGCCGGCCGCCGCATGCACCGCGGCCACCATCCCGTCCGCTTCCGCGACGAGCCCGTTTTCCATCTTCATCGCCTCGATCACCCCGACCCGCTGGCCCCACGCGACCGCGTCGCCGGCCTTCACCTCCAGCCCGCGCAGCAGGCCCGACACCGACGCCACGATGCGCGACGGATCGGACGGCTGCGCGCGCGGCGCCAGCAGGTCCGGCTCCGCGAAGGCGAAGCTCCGGCCGTCGCGATCGAGCCACAGCGTCCGGCCATCGCCAACCGCGAGCGCCTGCGCCGTGACGCCGCCGATCCGCGCACGCACCCGCGTCCCGTCCACCTCGACCGATTCGATGGCGACCGCGTCGCCGTCGAGCGTCACGCCGGCCAGCCGGCCGCGCTCGAAGCGCACCTTCGTCACCCGCCGCTCCCCGCCGCATTCCAGCGTCACCGGGCACTCCGCGATGCCGTTCGAGCGGAACCACGATCCGCCCGCGCGCACCGCCAGCACCGCCGCCGCCAGCGCCCAGTCGTCGGGCGAAGGCGTCGGCCGCGCCAGGATGGCGTCTTCTCCCGCGATCCAGCGGTCGATCCGGTCCGTCGTCATGGCGCCATCCGCGAATTCTTGGCTGGCCAGCAGGTCGAGCAGGAAGCCGCGGTTGGTCGCCGGGCCGACCAGCGGATGCGCCAGCAGCGCCCCGCGCAGTCGCGCGATCGCCTCCGCCCGGTCGCGCCCATGCGCGATCAGCTTGGCGATCATCGGATCGTAATAGGGCGTCACCGCGCCGCCCTCGGCGATGCCGTTGTCGATGCGCACGCCGTCGGCCGCCGTCTCGGGGCGCCAGTGCAACACCTCGCCCGTCTGCGGCCGGAACCCGTCGTACGGGTCCTCGGCGTAGAGCCGCGCCTCGATCGCGTGGCCTTGCAGCGGCACGTCGTCCTGTCCGACCGGAAGCCGTTCGCCCGAAGCGATCCGCAACTGCCATTCGACCAGGTCGAATCCGGTCACCATCTCGGTTACCGGATGCTCCACCTGCAGCCGCGTGTTCATCTCCAGGAAAAAATAGCGCCGGTCCGCGCCGACGATGAACTCCACCGTCCCCGCCCCCTCGTAGCCGACCGCGAGCGCCGCCTTCACCGCGTCCGCCCCCATCGCCGCGCGCATTTCGGGCGTCACGAAGGGGGATGGCGACTCCTCGATGATCTTCTGGTGCCGCCGCTGCGCCGAGCAGTCGCGCTCGCCGAGATGGATGCAGTTGCCGTGGCCGTCGGCGAAGATCTGGATCTCGATGTGGCGCGCATCGGTGACGAGCTTCTCGATCAGCACCGTTCCGTCGCCGAACGCGCTCTCCGCCTCGCGCCTGGCGCCCTCCAGCGCCGCATCGAACCCGTCCGCCGCATCGACCCGCCGCATGCCGCGCCCGCCCCCGCCGGCCGACGCCTTGATCAGCACCGGAAACCCGATCTCGCCCGCCGCCCGCTTCAGCACCGCATCCGACTGGTCGCCGCCCTCATGGCCGGGCACCACCGGAACGCGCGCCTCCACCATCAGCCGCTTCGAGCGCGCCTTGTCGCCCATGGCGTGGATCGCCGCCGGCGGCGGCCCGACGAAGATCAGCCCCGCGTCGCGGCAAGCCTCGGCGAATGCGCTGTTCTCCGACAGGAAACCGTAGCCCGGATGCACCGCAGCCGCGCCCGAGCGTTTCGCAGCCTCTAGGATCGCCTCCATATCGAGATAGCTTTCCGAAACCATCGGCCCGCCGATCCGGACCGCCCTGTCCGCCGCGCGCACATGCAGCGCGCCCGCGTCGGCGTCGCTGTGGACCGCCACCGTCGCGATCCCCATGCGCCGCGCCGTGCGCATGACGCGGCAGGCGATCTCGCCGCGATTGGCGACGAGGAGGGTGCGGATCGCGTTCATCTGCCGCAGACTCCAGCGCTCGCCAGTATAGGGTAGAAGGCCCCCTCACCGCCTCGCTGCGCTCGGCACCTTGCCGGGGCGAGCCGCTTGTCTCGCCCGTCCTTCGGACCCCCCACTTCGTGAGGGGAGAGGAAACGCGGCATCGACAGTTGGCGTATCCTCTCCCCGGGGGTGAGGTGCCGGTTCGCCGAAGGCGAATTCGTCATGCCAGTGGCATGGCGAAAGGCAACGAACGGGCGGGAGCTGCCGAAGGCAGCGGGTCCCGCCCCGGAAAAGTGGCCCGAAGGGCCGGTGAGGGGGTGCTTTCTCTTCAACTCGACACCTGTCACTTCGGCACCCACCCCGCCTTGCGCTTCTGCAAAAACGCCATCGTTCCCTCGGTGCCTTCCGCGCTGCGCACGGCCGCGGCGAACACCTCCGCCGCCCGGTCCACCATCGCGTCCGACGGCAGCAGGCGCGCCTCGCGCACCACCGCTTTGGTCGCGGCAAGCGCCCGCGGCGCGCATTTCAGGATGCGCGTCAGCGTCGCGGCGAGCGCCGCGTCGACGTCCTCCGCCACCTCGTGCGCGAGCCCGATCTTCAGCGCTTCCGCCGCGTCGACGAAGCCGCCGATGACGGCGAGCCGCCTGGTCTGGCTCATGCCGAGCCGCTCCAGCAGGAACGGCGCGATCTGCGCCGGCACCACGCCGAGGCTCGTCTCCGGCAGGCCGAACCGCGCGCCGGGCGCCGCGATCGTCACGTCCGAGACGCAGGCGAGGCCGAGGCCGCCGCCCATGGCCGAACCTTCGACGACGGCGACCACCGCGAGCCCGGTCCGCGAGAACGCCACGCACAGCGCGCCGAAAGCGCGGCTCACCTCGGCGATCGGATCTGGTCCGCCCCGGGCCTCGGCGCCACGCGCCTTGGCCATGTCGGAGATGTCGCCGCCGGCACAGAAGGTCCCGCCCGCCCCGCGCACGACGACGACGCGCACCGTCCCGCCCGCCTCCGCGTCGCTCAATGCGCGGCGAAGCTCGTCCACCATGTCGAGCGACATGGCGTTCTTCACCGCCGGCCGGTTCAGCGTCAGCGTCAACACGCCGTCCCGCTCGTCGGCGATGATGGTGGCGTAGCCCGGCATCAGTTTGCCTTGCGCGGCTTGTTGCCGGTGCCGGGCAGCGTGCCCTCGAGCTTGGCGATGATGCCCAGCATGATCTCGTCCGCCCCGCCGCCGATCGACACCAGCCGCGTGTCGCGGAAGGCGCGGCTGACCGGATTGTCGAAAGTGTAGCCCATGCCGCCCCAGTATTGCAGGCAGGAATCGGTCACCTCCCGCGCCAGCCGGCCGCATTTCAGCTTGGCCATCGAGGCGAGCTTAGTCACGTCCTTGCCCGACACATACTGCTCCACCGCGCTCCAGGTCAGCGCCCGCAGCGCCTCGACCTCGGTGCGCAGTTCGGCGAGCCGGAAATGCACCACCTGATTGTCCAGGATCGGCTTTCCGAAGGTGTGACGCTCGCGCGTGTAGTCGATCGTCAGGTCGATCAGTCTGTCCAGCCCCTTCAGCGAGCTCATCGCCCCCCACAGCCGCTCCTCCTGGAACTGCAGCATCTGCATCATGAAGCCCATGCCTTCCTGGCCGATGATGTTTTGCTGCGGCACGCGCACCTCGTCGAAGAACAGCTGCGCCGTGTCCGAGGAGTTCATGCCGATCTTGGTGATCTTGCTGCGCGAGATCCCCTTGGCGTCCATCGGCAGGGCGATCAGCGACTTGTTCTTGTGCACCGGTCCCTCCGACGTGTTGGCGAGCAGGCAGCACCAGTCGGCCTTCATGCCGTTGGTGATCCACATCTTGGTGCCGGTGATGACCCAGTCGCCGCCGTCCTTGCGCGCCGTCGTCTTCACCGCCGCGACGTCCGAGCCGCCGCCCGGCTCGGAGACGCCGAGGCAGCCGACCACGTCGCCGGCGATCGCCGGCGCCAGGAAATTGCGCTTCACATGGTCCGAGCCGAAGCGGTTCATCGCCGGCGTGCACATGTCGGTGTGCACCCCGATCGCCATCGGCACGCCGCCGCAGTTCACCAGACCGAGCTCCTCGGCCATGATCATGGAATAGGAGAAATCGAGCCCCAGCCCGCCGAATTCGGTGTCGTATTTGATGCCGAGCAGGCCGAGATCGCCGAGCTTCTTGAACACCTCGTGCGACGGAAACTCCTCCGCCGCCTCCCATTCATCGACATGGGGATTCAGCTCCGTCTCGACGAATTTCGCCACGGTCCGGCGCAGGGCTTCGTGTTCAGCGGTCAGTTGCATACGCTTCTCTCCCAATATTCTGGCCCGTGCAGGGCTCGCGTTTCCTCTCCCCCAGGCAGGGGGAGAGATGGTCCGAAGGACCGGAGTGGGGGTGCTTTATCCTGCAAGTTTCCCGCCAAGCCCCCTCACCGGCTCGCTGCGCTCGCCACCTCTCCCCCACTGCGTAGGGGAGAGGAACCGCAGCTCCGGCGTCACCGACACTAACTGCCGCGGCAGTCCCAGCGGTACCTCTCCCCCGGGCAGGGGGAGAGGTGGCCCGCAGGGCCGGTGAGGGGGTGCTACGTGCCCCACAACCCCTCACATCCTCGCCACCCCGAACGTATTCCCCCTGAGCACCCGCCGCTCCCCCTCCGCCGCGACCGCGAGGCACATCGCCAGCACGGCCCGCGTGTCGCGCGGGTCGATGATGCCGTCGTCCCACAGCCGCGCCGTGGCGAACAGCGCGCTCGACTGCGCCTCGACGCCGGCGCGGATCTGCTGGCCCATCATCGCCAACGCGTCCTCGTTGACCGGCGTGCCGTCGCGCGCGGACTTGCCCCTCGTCACGATCTCCATCACGCGGGCCGCCTGCTCGCCGCCCATCACGGCGGTGCGCGCGTTCGGCCAGGAGAAGATGAAGCGCGGCGAAAAACCCCGCCCGCACATGCCGTAGTTGCCGGCGCCGTAGGAGCCGCCGACGATGAAGGTGAACTTCGCCACCCGGGCATTCGCCACCGCCTGGATCATCTTCGACCCGTGCTTGATCGCGCCGTCGCGCTCGGCCTGCCTGCCCACCATGTAGCCGGTCGTGTTCTGCAGGAAGACCAGCGGCGTGCCGGCCTGGTCGCAGAGCTGGATGAATTGCGCGGCCTTGGTCGATCCGTTCGGCATGATCGCGCCATTGTTGCCGATGATGCCGACGACATGCCCGTCGACATGGGCATGCCCGCACACCGTCTCGGAACCGTAGTCCGCCTTGAACTCGAGGAAGTCCGAGTGGTCGACGATGCGCGCGACGATCTCCCTGATGTCGAACGGCGCCTTGTCGTCGGCCGGCACGATGCCGAGCAGTTCCTCGGCGTCGAACAGCGGCGCCTGCGCCGGCGCCTTCGGCCCGACCTCGTCCCAGGTCAGATGCCCCATGATCTCGCGGCCATAGGCCAGCGCCTGCAGGTCGTCCTCGGCGACATATTCGCCGAGCCCGGTCACCTGCCCGTGCAGTTCCGCGCCGCCCAGTTCCTCGTCGGTGGCGTCCTCGCCGATCGCCGCCTTCACCAGCGGCGGCCCCGCCAAAAAGATCTTCGAGCGTCCGCGCACCAGCACGACATAGTCCGACAGGCCGGGCATGTAGGCGCCGCCCGCCGTCGACGAGCCGTGCACGATGGCGATCTGCGGAATGCCCGCCGCCGACAGCCGCGCCTGGTTGGCGAAGGAGCGCCCGCCCTCGACGAACATTTCCGATTGGTAGAGCAGGTTCGCCCCGCCGCTCTCGACCAGCGCGATCACCGGCAATTTGTTCTCGAAAGCGATTTCCTGCAGGCGCAGTCCCTTCTTCAGCCCCATCGGCGCGATCGTGCCGCCCTTGATGCCGCTGTCGTTGGCCGTGACGATGACCCGCTTGCCCGACACCACGCCGATGCCGGCGATCGAGCCTCCGCCCATGATGTTCTTGGCCCCGTCGTCGTCATGCATCTTGTAGCCGGCGAGCGTCGACAGTTCGAGGAAGGGTTGCCCCCGGTCGAGCAGGCGTTCGACGCGCTCGCGCGGCAGGATCTGGTTGCGCGCATCGAACGTCGCCCGCTTCGACGCCGAATTGGCGCGCACCTTCTCCTCCAGCTCGCGCACCTGGCGGAGCTTTTGCGCCATCGCCTCGGCATTGGCGCGAAACGCATCCGAGCGGGGGTCGACGCGGGAGACGAGCGCCGGCATCAGGACGGCTTCTTTTCGGCCAGCACGTCCGGCATGACCGCGCGGTGGAACCCGTCGAACGGCTCGGTGCCGCGACCCTCCGAGATCGGAAACAGTGCGGAGCCGAGCGGCGCGCCGCCGTCGATCTGCACCGTCACGCCGTTGACGAAGGAGGCGGCTCTCGACAGCAGGAAGCAGATCACCGACGACACCTCCGCCTCGACGCCGATGCGGCCGAGCGGCACGTGTTTCCTCAGCTGCGGGATCAGCGTCTTGGTCATGCCGCCATAGGTATCCATCCCCGACGAGGCGATCCAGCCCGGCGCAACGCAGTTGACGCGCACGCCGGCCGGTCCCCATTCATAGGCCGCCGTCTTGGTGAGATTGACCATCCCCGCCCGCGCCGCGCCCGAATGCGCCATGCCCGGCATGCCGCGCCACATGTCGGCGGCCATGTTGACGATCGCGCCGCCATTCTCCTGCATCGACTGCAGGAAGACCTCGCGCATGACGAGGAATCCGCCGGTCAGATTGCTCGACACGACCGCGTCGAAGCCCTTCTTGGTGATTGATTGCATCGGCGCCGGAAATTGCCCGCCGGCATTGTTGACGAGGCCGTGGATGCGCCCGTTCTTCGCGACAATCGCCGCGATCGCCCGCGTCACCGCCTCCTCGTCGCGGATGTCGAAGGCGTGCGCCTCGGCCGATCCGCCATCCTCGGCGATTTCGGCGAGCACCCGGTCGAGCTTTTCCTGCTTGCGCCCGGTGATGACGACATGCGCGCCGAGGCTCGCCAGTTCATGCGCCACGCAGCGCCCGATGCCGGAGCCGCCGCCGGTCACGATGTGCGTTTCGCCGGCGAAACAACCGTCCCGCAGGATGCTGGCATAGCCCATCGCGCAACTCCTCCTGTTGACGATTGCTAGACCAGCTTGACCTATACGTCAACCAGCTTGTATATGATCCGCATCGGCTTGACGCTCGCCGCGACCATGTGCGAACCGGAGAGCAGGGCAGAGGCCCGAAGCAAACGACAACTGGCGAAACGACATCCAACGACGCGGGAGCGGAATATGAGCATTGAGACCATTGCGGACAAGATCCGCGAAAAAGTCGCCGGCAGCGGCTTCGACCGTTCGGTCAAGTTCGACCTGAAGGACGCCGGCACCATCGTCATCGACGGCACCACGGTCACCACCGGCGAAGGCGACGCCGACTGCACCATCACCATGTCGCTCGACGATTTCGTCGCGCTGACCAAGGGCGACCTCAACCCGACCGCGGCCTTCATGCAGGGCAAGATGAAGATCGCCGGCGACATGTCGGTCGCCATGGCGCTGAGCCAGGTTCTCTGAGGCCGTCATGAACTGGCTCGAGCAGGATGGGGCATCCGCCGCCGCCTCGCTCGGCGCCAGGACGCCTGCCAATGCGTCGCAGGAACTCTTCGGCATCAACGACCTTGCCGAAGAGTTCGGCGTCACGCAGCGCACCTTGCGCTTCTACGAGAACAAGCGGCTGATCGAGCCGCAGCGCGTCAACGGCGCGCGCGTCTATACCAGGCGCGACCGCGCCCGCCTGGCGCTGATCCTGCGCGCCCGCGCCATCGGCTCGACGCTGGCCGAAATCAGCACCTATCTCGACATGTATGGCGAGCGCGGCGAGGGCCGCGTCGACCAGCTCGAATTCGTCATCCGCCGCACCGGCGAAGCCATCGCCGAACTCGAGAAGCGCAAGCGCCTGATCGACCAGACGCTCTCCGAACTGAAGCTGGTCAACCGCGAATCCGCCAGGGAACTCGCGCGCCGCAAGGCGGCGGGGTAGGTTCTATCAGCGATGAAGGTTCAGGCGCGCTTGCGCGCCGACGTTTCGATCGGGATTTCGGCGCCGTCGGACTTCGGCGCCAGGCGTTCGCTCACCTCCGCCAGGATGTCCTTCGCCGTCGGTTTCTTGTGGTCGTTGTTTGCATCGAGCGCCTGGTAGAGCAGTTCGCGGGCGATGCCCGTGCGCCTGGCGATCTCGTTCATGCCGATTGCTCGCGCCATGTCGTCGAGCAGGGACGCGGCAAGCCAGGGATCGTCGCCGTCATCCTCGCGCGCCGCGTCGATGAAGCCGGCGATCCGCTCGTCGCTGTCGAGATTCTCGGTGACATCCCAGCGTTTTGACTTCAGGTTCATCCGCGGCGTTCCCGTGCCATGGCGATCGCGGCAGCGATATCCTTGCGCTGCGTCCGCTTGTCGCCACCGATCAACAATAGCACCACGACCCAATTCTGTCGCATGAAATAGACCCCGTAGCCGGGGCCGTGATCGATCCGCAGTTCGAATACGCCCTCCCCGACCGACTTCACGTCGCCCGGATTACCCTGCGAGAAGCGATAGATGCGATACTCGATCCGGGTGCGCGCGATCTCGTCCCGCAGCGACTTGAGCCAGCGGTCGAAGGCTTCGGATCGTCTGATTTCCAGCTTCGGCATGGCCAGGTCCCGACGATGCAAATCACGCACAATTCGCTGCCGTCTGGCAAGCCCCGGTTGCAGGTTGCACCCGGGACAATCTCCGCCTACGCCGCGATCTGCCCTGCCGCCCTACCCGCCATCTGCCCTGCCGCCATCCGCCGCGCCGCCTGCTCCGCCTTCCGCCCGCTCGCGCGCAGCACGCCCCGCGCCCCGTCGAGCGCGCCGTCGCGCAGTTCCAGCGCCAGGAACCGCTCCCGCTCGTAGGGACCGGGCATGGCGAGCGTCCCCGTCTTCTCCGCCGAGAAGCCGAAGCGCGCATAGTAGGGCGCGTCGCCGACCAGCAGCACCGCGCCGTGCCCGAGCCGTGCCGCCTCCGCCACCGCGTGGCGCATCAGCGCCGACCCGACGCCGGCCGACTTCAGCGCCGGATCGACCGCCAGGGGCCCGAGCAGGAGCGCGCGGGCGTCGGAGCGCGTGATCTCCCCCCGTGTGGGGGAGATGCCCGGCAGGGCAGAGGGGGGCGCCTCGCGCGAGCCCTCGATACTGAAGGCATCATCAAAGAGGACCGCCTGCGGGACAGC
>JAUYMV010000062.1 GCA_030698645.1 Mesorhizobium sp. | reverse complement strand
CCTGTCGACGCCCAATTTCTTCAGGCCCGGCCATATCAGCAACATCCTCGCCCAGACCGCGGTGATCGCGATCGTGGCGATGGGCCAGCAACTGGTGATCCTGACGCGCGGCATCGACCTCTCGGTCGGCGCGAACCTGGCGCTTGCCACGGTGATCGGCGGACTGGTCTATCGCCAGGGCGATTCCACGCCGCTCGTCGTGCTCGCCATGCTGCTTTCGGGCGCCGCCGTCGGAGCGATAAACGGCATCGTCTACGTCTTCGGGCGTCTTCCGCATCCCTTCATCATCACGCTCGCCATGCTGTCGATCTGCCGCGGCCTGGCGCTGGAGCTCTCGGTCAACCACACCACCATGCGCGGCATGCCCGAGGGGGTGACCGCGCTAGGGCACACATCCGCGCTCGGCGTGCCGAACTCGTTCTTCATCGTGCTCGGCGTAGCTCTGATCTTTCTGGTGATCACCAAGTCGATGGTGTGGGGCCGCTGGACCTATGCGGTCGGCGGCAACCCCAAGGCGGCCGTCGAAATGGGCATTCCGGTCAAGTGGGTCCTCGTCTGGACCTATGTCATCGCGGGTCTGTGCGCCGGCATCGGCGCGGTCGTGCTTGCCGGGCGGACCGGCGCCGGCTCGCCTCTCTACGGCAATCTGCTCGAGCTCGACACGATCGCCGCGGTCATCATCGGCGGCGCGAGCTTCCTCGGCGGGCGCGGGCATCTCGGCCACGCGCTGATCGGCGCGGTGATGATCGGCGTCATCCGCAACGCGCTCAACCTGCTCAACGTGGACGCCTTCTACCAGATGATCGCCATCGGCCTGATCATCGTGGTGGCAGTGGAGGCGGACGTGCTGCGCAGCCATTTGGAAGCGCGCGCCCGCGTCAACCAGGCGATGTCGCAATGAGCGGCGCGCAGACCCCCGTGCTCGAGGTGCGCGGCGCGCACAAGCGGTTCGGCGCGGTGCATGCGCTGAAAGGCGTCGGCCTCGAGGCGCATCGCGGCGAGGTCTTGGCGCTGCTCGGCGACAACGGCGCGGGCAAATCGACCCTGGTGCGCTGCATCAGCGGCGTGCACGCGCTCGACGAAGGCGAGATCCTGCTCGATGGCGAGGCCGCGGCGATCGGCACGCCGGCGCTGGCGCGCCGAGCCGGCATCGAGACGGTCTACCAGGACCTCGCGCTGTTCGACAATCTGACGCCGGCGCAGAATTTCTACTGCGGGCGCGAGCTGTCCTACCCGGCCTGGCTTCCGCGCGGGCTGCGTCTCATGAATTCCAAAGCGATGGACCGCGAGGCCGCCGCCGTCATCGAGCGGCTGAAGGTGAGGCTGCCCAGATTCGACGCGCCGGTGGCGCTGATGTCGGGCGGACAACGACAGGCCATCGCGGTGGCGCGCGCCACGGTGTTCGCGCGCAAGATCGTCATCCTCGACGAGCCGACCGCGGCTCTCGGCGTTCGCGAGTCGCGCAAGGTTCTCGATCTCGTCCGCCAGCTGCGCGACGAGGGCAATGCGGTGATCCTCATCACCCACAACATGGAACAGGTCATCGAACTCGCCGACCGCGCCGTGGTGCTGCGCCAGGGCCGCAAGGTCGGCGAGCTGAAGCCCGAGCGGGCGAACCAGCAGGAGCTGGTGTCGCTGATCGTCGGGGCGGAAGGCTGAACAGGAATTCGCCCCCGACAGGGCGGCGATACGAAGATCGTTCGATGGGAGCGATCATGATAAGGGAGGAACATCGTGAGACTCCAGACACTGCTTGCAGGTGCATTGCTCGCCTGCGCATTCGCCGCGCCCGCGGCGGCGGCCGATCCAGTCAAGATCGGCTTCATTACCAAGTTCCCGGTGCCGTTCTTCGCCACCATGGAAAACGCGGCCAAGGAATACGCGGCCGCCAATCCGGGCGTCGAGATCGTCTACGGCCAGGGTGCGTCGGCCACCGACATCGAAGGGCAGATCGCGCTCATCGAGTCGATGGTGACGCAAGGCGTGCAGGGCATCGCGCTGACGCCGGTCGACCCGACCGTCTCGACAGCACTCGACAAAGCGGTCGCCGCCGGTGTCAAGGTCGTCCTGATGGACAACAACATCCCCGACTGGAACGGGCGCACCGCGCTTGCGACGACGGACAACTATGCCGCCGGCAAGATCGCCGGCGAATATCTGAAGTCGGTTCTCAAGGCCGGCGACACGATGGGCATCCTCGAAGGCGTGCCCGGCGTGCCGGCGCTCGACGACCGCGTGAAGGGCATGATGGAGGGACTTGGCGGGCTGGACGTCAAGATCGTCGGCAAGGGCACGACCGAGTGCACCGAGGAGAAGGGCATCAGCGTCGCCGAGGACATCCTGACGGCGAACCCCGACCTCAAGTCGATCTACGCGGCCTGCGGTCCGCCGGCCGCCGGCGCGGCGCAGGCGATCAAGAATGCCAATCTCGTCGGCAAGGTCATCCTGGTGGGCTTCGACTTCTGCTGCGGCGAGGCGGAAGCGATGGAAGCGGGCATCGAGAATGCCACGGTCGCCCAGTTCCCGACCAAGATGGCATCGCTCGGCGTCGATGCGCTGGTCAGGGCAATCCGGGGCGAGAAGGTCGAGTCGCTGATCGACTCGGGCGCTGCCCTTGTCACCAAGGCCAATATGGCCGATTTCAAGTGATACAAACGGGGCCGGCGATCAGCCGGCCCCTGTCCCCTGGCGCGGACCCGGCGCCGCGCGAGAAGAGAAAGTCATCGCCGTGCATTCCATGGAAGCCCTCGTCTGCGTCGAGCCCGGCGTGTTGCGGCTCGAAAGAAGGCCGCGGCCTTTGGCGGATCCGTCGCACATCATCGTGCGGCCGCGCAGGGTCGGCATCTGCGGCACCGACTATCACATCTTCGAAGGCAAGCACCCCTTCCTGCAATATCCCCGCGTGATGGGGCACGAACTCGCGGTCGAGGTCGTCGAGGCCCCGGCCGGGTCGGGCGTGCGGACCGGCGCGGTCTACGCGGTCAATCCCTATCTCGCCTGCGGAAACTGCATCGCTTGCCGGCGCGGCAAGCCCAATTGCTGCGTGCGGGTCTCGGTGCTCGGCGTGCACCAAGACGGCGGCATGGCCGGTTTGCTGGCGGTCCCGCCGGGCAATCTGATCCACGCGCCGGCGCTCAGTCTCGACCAGTGCGCGATGGTCGAGTTTATCGCCATCGGCGCCCACGCGGCACGCCGCGGCGCCGTGGCCGGGCAGGACCGGGTACTCGTGGTCGGCGCCGGGCCCATCGGCCTCGGCGTGGCGCTGTTCGCGAAGTTGGCGGGCGGCGACGTCGTCGTGCTCGACCGCGACGCCAGCCGCTGCGCGGTGGCGAAATCGTTCGCGGGCGTGACGGCGCTGACGACGGAACAGGCGGGGCTTGGCGGGCTTGCGGAGCTGACCGACGGCGAAGGGTTCGACGTCGTCTTCGACGCGACGGGCAGCCCGGCGGCAATGGAGAAGGGCTTCGATCATGTCGCCCATGGCGGGCGCTATGTGCTCGTCAGCGTGGTCAAGGAGTCGATCACCTTCATGGACCCGGACTTCCATCGCAAGGAACTGACCCTGCTGGGCAGCCGCAACGCCACCGCCGACGATTTCGAACGCGTCGTTGCAGCCATCAGCGACGGCTCCGCGCCAGTCGACCGGCTGATCACCCATCGCACGACCCTAGAAGGCGCGGTGCGCGACATTCCGCGTTGGGTGAGCGAGAAAGCCGGCCTGGTGAAAGCGATCGTGGAGATCGACTGAACGCGCCGACAGC
This sequence comes from Mesorhizobium sp., assembly GCA_030698645.1. Lineage (GTDB taxonomy): Bacteria > Pseudomonadota > Alphaproteobacteria > Rhizobiales > Rhizobiaceae > Mesorhizobium_A. The sequence goes on along the minus strand of JAUYMV010000062.1, from coordinate 2,083 downwards.
CGGCGCGGGAGAGTGGCGGCGGCGAGGCCGGCTGGATTTCTCGGATCATCCGCCCTGAGCAGGATGACGCGGCGCGGGGTAGACGCGGCCATCGAAGAGTTTCCGGGCCGTGCGGATCGTGCCCGCCGCGCGCACCGTTCCCGTCTCGTCGCGCTGGATTGCCACTTCCGCGGCACCCGTCGGATGCTCGATCCGGAAGATGCCATCCGCCGGGATCGAGGCCAGCCGCGCCGCCGGTCCGTCACGCAGCACGCAGGCCGTCGCAACGCTGACCGCGGCAAAGACGCCGATCGAAGCATGGCAGCGATGTGGGATGAAGCTGCGGGTCGCGATCGCCCCGCCATTCGTCGGCCGGGATACCAACGTCATCTTCGGCACGGACTTGTCGGTCACGTCGCCCAGATTCATCATCGGTCCGACCTTGAGACGGATGGCCTCGATCCTTGCCTTGAGGTCGGCGTTCGCGTCGAGCGCTTCGCGCGTCTCCTGGCCGCTCAGTCCGAAATCCGCCGCATCCATCACCACGATCGGCATGCCGTTGTCGATCAGCGTGCAGGCGACGCCGTCGACGATGTCGACGTCGTTGCCGGTCGGCAAGAGCGCGCCCGTCATGGAGCCGGCGATGTTCTGGAACATGAGCGGCACCGCCGCATGAGATCCCGGAACTCCGTCGATCCGGGCATCGCCGCGATAGGTGACGCGGCCGCCCGGCGTCGCGATACGTGCGACGGCCACTTCGCCGGTGTTCACCATGTGGATGCGTACGCGGGTTTCCGCGCCGGTCGCGGCAACAAGCCCGCGCTCGATCGCCGCCGGACCGACGCCCGCCAATATGTTGCCGCAGCCCTGCGCGTCGGACACCAGCGCCTGATCGACGAAAACCTGGAGAAATAGGTAGTCCACGTCCGCATCCGGCCGGGTGGACGGCGACAGGATCGCAACCTTGGAGGTCAGGGGATCCGCCCCGCCGATGCCGTCGATCTGCCGCGCATCCGGCGAGCCCATGATGCGCAGCAGCAGATCATCGAGGGTCGCGCGGTCTGACGGCAGATCGGAAGCCAGGAAATAGGCTCCCTTCGACGTGCCGCCCCGCATCCAGATGCAGGGGATCCCGTCGACTTCGGGATCAGACATATTTCAAGCCCTTCTCGGCGAGGCGCTTACGCATGTCGTAGATGTCGAGACCCAACTCGCCGGCGGCGAGGCGCTTGCGCTTCGTCTCCTCGGCCTCCAGACGCTTTTCCGCCGCGGCGGCCACGGTTTCGGCCTCGGCGCGCCTGACGACCACGACACCGTCATCGTCGGCCACGATCACGTCGCCCGCCTCGACCATCTGGCCGGCGCAGACCACCGGCACGTTGACCGACCCGAGCGTTTCCTTGACGGTCCCCTGCGCGCTGATCGCCTTCGACCAGACCGGGAAGCCCATCGCCGTCAGGTCGCGGATGTCGCGCACGCCGGCATCGATGACGAGCCCGCGGCAACCGCGCGCCATGGCGGATGTCGCCAGCAGGTCGCCGAAGTAGCCGTTGTCGCAGGGCGAGGTGGGCGCGAGAACGAGGATATCGCCTTCGCGAAGCTGCTCGATGGCGACGTGAAGCATCCAGTTGTCGCCGGGCGGGGCGCTGATCGTCACCGCGCTTCCGGCTATCTGGGCGCCGGAATAGATCGGCCGCATGTGGCTGGCGAGACAGCCCGTGCGGCCCTGCGCTTCGTGGACGGTTGCCACACCCGCCTTACCCAGACGCCGGACCACCTCCGGATCGGCGCGCTGAATATCCCTTATGACGACGCTCATCAGCCGTGCTCCTTGCCCGCGATCGGGGCGTTCCGTGTGTATGGAAGGTCTCGATGGTCTTGAGACCCAGGCTTGTCCCTCCTTGCGATCCATCTTCGTTCGGACCAAGGGGTGCCAGTCCGGGGCGAGGATAAGCCGCGCGCCGGCGTTCGCAAGCCCGATGCGCTTGCCGGCCGGTTCCCGGACATAGAGGAAACCGGCTGCCGCCGCCAAGCTCCTCGGAGCCAAGCTCCTGGGTGCAGGCAACAGAATTCGCAGCCGTTCGAGGCGCGCAGATAGGCTCCG
>JAUYMV010000036.1 GCA_030698645.1 Mesorhizobium sp. | reverse complement strand
CGATCCCGCGCTGCGACGGTTCGAGCGGATGCCGCCGGGCTAAGCGGGTAGTACTTTCGAGAAGCCGCCACCGCCCCTCACAGAAAGCTCTGCGGATCGATGTCGACCGCGACCCGAACCGAGCCGCGCGGGCGGGGGGCGTCGGCGAGCATTTTGCGCACATAGGCCTGGATCGGCGACTTCTTCTCGCCCTGCACGAGCAGGCGGAAGCGGTGGCGGCCGCCGATCAGCGCGAGCGGCGCCTCGGCGGGGCCGAGCACATGCAGGTCGCGCGCCTCGGGCGCGGCGCGGCGCAGCGCCCTTGCGTGGCTCTCCGCCTCGGCCTTCGTGGCGGCGCTGACGATGATGCCGGCGAGGCGGCCGAAGGGCGGCAGGCCGGTGCGCTCGCGCTCGGCGATCTCGCGCTCGTAGAAGGCCTCGACGTCGCCCGACACGATCGCCCGCATGACCGGATGGTCGGGCTGATAGGTCTGCAGCAGGCCGCGGCTCTTGTGGCCGCTCCGGCCGGCGCGGCCGGTGACCTGGCTGAGCAGCTGGAAGGTGCGCTCGGCCGCGCGCGGATCGCCGTTTGCCAGGCCGAGATCGGCGTCGACGACGCCGACCAGCGTCATGTTGGGGAAATTGTGCCCCTTGGCGACGAGCTGCGTGCCGATGACGATGTCTGCCTCGCCCTTGGCGACGGCCTCCAGCTCCAGTCGCAGCCGGCGGACGCCGCCGAGCAGGTCGGACGACAGCACGATCGTCCGCGCGTCGGGGAAATGGCCGACCACCTCCTCGGCGATGCGCTCGACGCCGGGCCCGCAGGCGACCAGATGGTCGAGCGTGCCGCATTCGGGACAAGCCTCGGGCTTCTTCTCGTTGTGGCCGCACTGGTGGCAGACGAGCAGGCCGCGGAAGCGGTGCTCGACCAGCCAGCTCGAACAGTCCGGGCACTGGAAACGATGACCGCAGACGCGGCAGAGCGTCAGCGGCGCGTAGCCGCGGCGATTGAGGAAGAGCAGCGACTGCTCGCCTTTCGCCAGCGTCTGCCTTACCGCGTCGATCAGCGGCGGCGACAGGAAGCCGCCGCGCTTTGGCGGGTTGCGGCGCATGTCGATGGCGGAGAGAACCGGGAGCGCCGCTTCGGCGAAGCGGGCGGGCAGCGCGACGCGGGCGTAGCGGCCCTGCTGCGCATTGACCCGGCTCTCCACCGAGGGCGTGGCGGAGGCGAGCACCACCGGGAAATCGCCGATATGGCCGCGCACCACGGCCATGTCGCGCGCATTGTAGAAGACGCGGTCTTCCTGCTTGAAGGCCGGATCGTGCTCCTCGTCGACGACGATCAGGCCAAGCTCGTTGAACGGCAGGAAAAGCGCAGAGCGCGCGCCGGCCACCACGCGCACCTGGCCCTCGGCGACCTCGCGCCAGAC
>JAUYMV010000032.1 GCA_030698645.1 Mesorhizobium sp. | reverse complement strand
GTGCAAAGTCGTGATTGCCGGGCAAGAGCCACCATCGGCATGCATGGCGCTCCATTCGGGAGATCGCTTGAACGATCGTGCGGTCTTCTGGTCCCTCGGTGTCGAAGACGTCGCCGGCGACCAGGACATGATCCGCGCCGTGGCGAACTGCCTCCTTGCCGATCGCATCAATAGCGTCGAAGCGTGCCTCGGAGAGCGCGGCGCGTACCTCCGGCTCAAACCGGCCATATGGCTTTCCGAGCTGCCAGTCCGCTGTGTGAATGAGCTTCATTGTGGCTTCGCAGATCGGTGTGTCATCGCAATCCCATCGCACGGGCCCAGGCATCGACCTGACCAAAGGCATCCTGTTGCCAGTCGTCCGGCGTGCGGCCATCCAAGATATCGGAGCCCTCTACGAAGTTGCGCACGCATGTCGGGCCATAGCCCTCTGGATCGTCGAATTTCGCGACGACATGCGCGAAGCCGTCTCTGCCGCTCTGATGATCGAGCAACGGGCGGCAATCTTCGGCGAGCGCATCGATTCCGCCGGGATAATTTCGAATCGAGTAATAGACGTCGTAGGCGTCTTTCTGCTTGTACCGTCCCTCGAGCGCGAAGCCTTTCATGGCGAGAAGCGCCGGAATCGAGGCGACTGCGATCATGACCTTGTTGGTCCCGCCCTTAGGCATGTCGCCTTCGATCGCGACGAGCTCGTGGAAATGGATGGCCAGCTCCGCACCGGATGCGCGCTGGGTCGCGAACTCGGTGGTAAGCGGCGGCCGGTTCTTTTCCAGAACGGCGTCATAGGGTCGCAGGAAATCAACGATTACATCAATCGGCGGTCCATCATCCTTCGGTTGCACCGTCCGGACCATCTGGAAATATTTGAGTGTGTCACGTGGGGCGTATCCCTGTCCGAGGAGGGCATCGACAAGGGCGACATATTCTTCCCCAGCAGCCAAGGCATGCGCGTCGAGACTGAGATCAATGTCGAGGGTACCGACGTGGCGCATCTCGCTGTCCTCGAGCAGCAGCCATGGAACGGCGCCGCCGATCACCGCGAACTTCCCCCGAAAGCTGCCCAGCGTTTGGCCAATCTCAACGAGCACCGATCGTACCGCGGCGCTGGTGCGATCGTCGTAATCGGTGGCCGATTGCGGATCGTCGTTCATGCTGGCCACCGCAAGAGCTTGTCCTTCAGATGTTCGGCCCCTTCGGCGCCACGCTCGCCGCCCGCCATGAGATCGAGATAGGTCTGGACGGGACTGGTCGCGATGACTCCCGGGGCGACCGGCCGCGCGTCATCGAGTACGCCATCCTCATCGGGCACGCGCACGACGATGTTCGCACCCTTCGCCGGCGCGCTCAGATTGAGGATCATCTGCAGGGCGCCGAGTCCTTTCTCATCGGCGTAAAA
>JAUYMV010000006.1 GCA_030698645.1 Mesorhizobium sp. | reverse complement strand
CGCCGAGGCAGGCACCAGTCGCTGACCAGCGCCACGCGGCGCGGCCCCGGGCCCTGCGCGGTCTTTGGCGAATGCTGGCCGGCCGATGCTGTCGGGATGGCGCGCTCCATCGTGTTGCGTCGTGCCTACGAAGCGCGGTCCGCCCGGTCAAGCCGCCGTGTGTTCAGGGGGCTCTTCGATCGTTCAGTCGCGCGGCGATCAGGTGGCCGATCCCGGCGGCGGACAGCCAGAGAAAAACCGATCCGGCGATGCTAACGCCCGCGAGCGCGAATGCGCGCTGTTCGAGGAGCAGGACCGTCTCGAGGCTGAAGACCGAGAAGGTGGTGAACCCGCCGCAGAATCCGGCCATCGTGAAATGACGCATCGTCGGGCCGACCGGCAGCCGCCCGGTCGGCTCGGTCAGCGTCGCGTAGAACCCGATCAGCAGCGAACCGAGCACGTTGACGGTGAGCGTGCCCCATCCGAAACCGCCGCCTAGCAGTTCGAGCATCGCAAGCGAGCAGAGAAACCGCGCGACGGAGCCAAGCGCCGCGCCGGCCGCGACCGCCTGATAGTCCCTGAGGCGGTAGGGCATCCCGTCATGCCCCCGGCGTGAGGGTGAGCGCGGCCGCATAGCCAGCCGCCGCCGCCGAAAGGCAGAGCACGAGGGACGCGACGACGTTCAGCGCCGCGCGGGGGAAATCTCCCGCGCGCAGCAAGGCCAGCGTCTGAAGCGAAAAGGACGATACGGTGGTGTAGCTGCCGAGCAGGCCGATGACGAGGACGGCCCACAACTGGAATGCGCCCGCGCTGTGCGTGTCGCGCGACAGCAGCAACCCGCCCACGACGCCGATGCAGGCCGCTCCGCTCACATTGACGACGAGGATGCCCCAGGGAAACGATTCGCCGGCGATCCGTTCCACCCTGCCGGAGACCCAGAGCCGGCCCATCCCGCCGAGCGCGCCACCGAGCGCCACCAGCACGATGTTTGCGACCCAGAGGCTCATCGCTGGACGGTTACTCCGGCACGTAGCGCACCGCGCCCTTGGAGGCGCTGGTCGTCATCGCCGCATAGGCGCGCAGCGCCGGCGTCACCTTGCGCTTGCGCTTCTCCCGCGGCTTCCAGGCGAGCGGCCCCATGGCCTCCATCTCGGCGCGCCGCCGCGCGATCTCGGCGTCGTCGACCATCAGGTTGATGCTGCGGTTCGGGATGTCGATTTCGATCGTGTCGCCCTCCCGCACCAGACCGATCAGGCCGCCTTCGGCGGCTTCCGGGGAGGCATGGCCAATCGACAGGCCCGACGTGCCGCCCGAGAAGCGCCCGTCGGTCAAAAGCGCGCAGGCCTTGCCGAGGCCCTTCGACTTCAGATAGCTGGTCGGATAGAGCATTTCCTGCATACCGGGACCGCCGCGCGGACCCTCGTAGCGGATCACCACCACGTCGCCGGCCTTGATCTCGTTCGACAGGATCGCCTTGACCGAGGCGTCCTGGCTCTCGAAGACGCGCGCTGGGCCGGTGAACTTCAAAATGCTCTCGTCGACCCCCGCCGTCTTCACGATGCAGCCCTCGGTTGCAAGGTTGCCCTTCAGCACGGCCAGGCCGCCATCCTTCGAGAACGGGTGCGCGGCGCTGCGGATGACGCCCGCCTCGCGGTCGAGATCGAGCTCGGCCCAGCGCCTCGACTGGCTGAACGCCACCTGCGTCGGCACGCCGCCGGGCGCCGCCAAGAAGAAGTCGCGCACCGTATGGCTCTTGGTGCGCGAGATGTCCCAGTGCTCGATCGCCGCCCCCAGCGTTGTCGCATGAACGGTCGGCAGGTCGCGGTTGATCAGGCCGGCACGATCGAGCTGGCCGAGGATCGCCATGATGCCGCCGGCACGGTGGACGTCTTCCATGTGCACGTCGGACTTGGCCGGCGCGACCTTGCACAGCACCGGTACGCGGCGCGACAGCGCGTCGATGTCGTCCATGCCGAAATCGATCTCGCCCTCATGCGCGGCGGCCAGGATGTGCAATACGGTATTGGTCGAGCCGCCCATCGCGATGTCGAGCGTCATGGCGTTCTCGAAAGCGCCCTTCGACGCGATGTTGCGCGGCAGGGCGCTGTCATCGTCCTGTTCGTAGTGGCGCCGTGCGAGGTCGACGATCAGATGGCCCGCCTCGACGAACAGGCGCTTGCGGTCGGCATGGGTCGCCAGCGTCGAGCCGTTGCCGGGCAGCGAGAGGCCGAGCGCCTCGGTCAGGCAGTTCATCGAATTGGCGGTGAACATGCCCGAGCACGAGCCGCAGGTCGGGCAGGCCGAGCGCTCGATGATCTTGACGTCCTCGTCGGAGACGCGGTCGTCGGCCGCCGCCACCATGGCGTCGACCAGGTCGAGCGCCTGCATCTTGCCATCGAGCAGCACCTTGCCGGCCTCCATCGGCCCGCCCGAGACGAACACGGTCGGGATGTTGAGCCTAAGCGACGCCATCAGCATGCCGGGCGTGATCTTGTCGCAGTTGGAGATGCACACCATGGCGTCGGCGCAGTGGCCGTTGACCATGTATTCGACGGAGTCCGCGATCAGCTCGCGCGAGGGCAGCGAATAGAGCATGCCGTCAGGCCCCATCGCGATGCCGTCGTCGATGGCGATGGTGTTGA
>JAUYMV010000004.1 GCA_030698645.1 Mesorhizobium sp. | reverse complement strand
CGCGCTTCGGCCTCGGTCGGCCTGTCCTACGGCGCGCATTCCAATCTCTGCGTCAACCAGATCAGCCGCTGGGGCACGGCGGAGCAGAAGGCGCGCTACCTGCCCGATCTCTGCTCGGGCGCCAGGGTCGGCGCGCTTGCGTTGTCGGAGACGGGCGCCGGCTCCGACGTCGTCTCGATGCGGTTGCGCGCCGAGAAGCGCAACGATCGCTATGTGCTGAACGGCGCCAAGATGTGGATCACCAACGGACCGGACGCCGACACGATGGTCGTCTACGGCAAGACCGATCCCGACGCCAAGTCGCGCGGCATCACCGCCTTCATCGTCGAAAGGACCTTCGCCGGTTTCTCGGTCGCGCAGAAGCTCGACAAGCTCGGCATGCGCGGCTCCAACACCGGCGAACTGGTGTTCGAAAATGTCGAGGTGCCTTTTGAAAACGTGCTGCACGAGGAGGGCCGCGGCGTCGAGGTGCTGATGTCGGGCCTCGACTACGAGCGCACGGTGCTGGCCGGCGGTCCGCTCGGCATCATGGCCGCCTGCATGGACGTGGTCGTGCCCTATGCGCACGAGCGCAAGCAGTTCGGCCAGGCGATCGGCGCGTTCCAGCTCGTTCAGGGCAAGCTCGCCGACATGTACACGACGCTGAACGCCTGCCGCGCTTATGTCTATGCGGTGGCGGCCGCCTGCGACCGCGGCGAGACGACCCGCAAGGACGCCGCCGGCTGCGTCCTCTTCGCCGCCGAAAAGGCGACGCAATCCGCGCTCGACGCGATCCAGCTGCTCGGCGGCAATGGCTACGTCAATGACTACCCCACCGGCCGCCTGCTCCGCGACGCCAAGCTCTACGAGATCGGCGCGGGAACCAGCGAGATCAGGCGCTGGCTGATCGGGCGGGAGATCATGGCGGGGCAATAGTCAGCCGTCGACCGCACTTCGCGGCAGTCCGCAGACGGATATCGCATAACCCAGATTTGTGGGGCAACTGGATGAGTATGCCATTTTCCGCGTTCTTGGCATGAAAGAGATTTGGTGGCATACTGGCGGCCTGACAGGAGCTTCATCAATGGCGAGACAGGGGTTTTCAGAAGACACGGCACCGTTCAAGGCTGCTGAACCGCCGCCTACGGGGTTCGCACGCGTGCAGCTTCGCATCGGGGACGGCGGTCGCGTTGTCATCCCGGCGGATATGCGTGCGGCCCTGGGCGTGAAACCAGGAGACACGTTGGTCGCGCGCGTGGTGGACGGTGAGCTCTCGCTGATGTCGCAGAAGTCCGCGGTGCGCCGCGCCCAGCAATTGGTGCGTCGCTTCGTGCCCGAGGGGGTGTCGCTGGTCGACGAACTGATCGCGGAGCGCCGGGCCGAAGCCGCCCGCGAGACGCAGCAATGATGCGCTACGTGCTGGACGCGTCCGCCGTCCTTGCCGTGCTCAATGGCGAGCCAGGCGCGGATTTCGTCAACGACCGGCTGTCCGAATCTGCGCTCAGCGTGGTCAATGCGGTCGAGGTCGGCACCAGACTGGTCGACGCCGGAATGACGCCGGCCGCGGCGCGCGAGGCGATCAGCCTGCTCGGGCTGGAGACGATCCCCTTCGATGCCGGCCTTGCGCATCTGGCCGTCGATCTGCGACCCTTGACGGCTGCCGCCGGCCTGTCGCTCGCCGACCGGGCCTGCCTCGGCACGGCGATCCGGCACAATGCCATCGCGCTCACGTCCGACACGGCATGGTCGCGTGTCGATGCCGGCTGTTCCGTCGAGCAGATCAGGTAGTCGACATGCCCCTTCTCGCCCAAATCCCCTCCATCGACACCTTCGACCGCCCCTTCGCCATGCCCTTCCCCGTCCTTGAGAACTGGCTGCACGGCATCACCGGCGTCATCGACATCCTTGCAGTCATCGTCCTGCTGGTCGGCACCGGCCGATTTACCTTCTGGCTGGTGCGCTCGGAACTCTTTTCCAACACAGGTGACTTGCGGCTCGAGCGCCAGAATCTGGCCCGGCTCGAACTCGGTCGCTACATTCTGGCCGCGCTCGAAGTGCTGATCGTCGCCGACGTCATACGCACCGCGCTAACCATGCAGTTGCAGGGCCTCATCTTCCTCGCCGGTCTTGTGGTCATCCGCACGGCCATCAGCTGGGCCCTCGACCGCGAGATCGAGTCGCTGGAAAAGACCCGCAAGCACGACGCGCCAAGATAGAGGTCCATCACCCCATGCCCGTCATCCAGTCCCAGATCTCCCCCTCCTCCGACGCCTTCCTGGCAAACGCGCAGCGCATGCGCCGGCTCACCGCCGACATCGCGGAAAAGGCCGCCACCGTCGAGCGCGGCGGCCCGGAGGAAAGCCGCAAGCGCCATGTCGCGCGCGGCAAGCTTCTGCCGCGCGCGCGGCTCGCCCAGCTTCTCGACACCGGCTCGCCCTTCCTCGAGATCGGCCAGTTCGCGGCGTGGGACATGTATGGCGGCGACATCGCGTCGGCCGGCATGATCGCCGGCATCGGCCGCGTCGAGGGGCGCGAATGCATGATCGTCGTCAACGACGCCACCGTGAAGGGCGGCACCTATTATCCGCTCACCGTGAAGAAGCACCTGCGCGCGCAGGAGATCGCGGCCGAGAACAATCTGCCCTGCATCTATCTGGTCGATTCCGGCGGCGCGAACCTGCCCAACCAGGACGAGGTGTTTCCCGACCGCGAGCATTTCGGGCGCATCTTCTTCAACCAGGCCAACGTGTCGGCTTCCGGCATCCCGCAGATCGCCTGCGTCATGGGCTCGTGCACCGCCGGC
>JAUYMV010000708.1 GCA_030698645.1 Mesorhizobium sp. | reverse complement strand
CCCTCCCCCGCCCGCATCGACGCCCTCCGCCGGCGCGAGGCCGCGATCTACGCAGGGGCACGGCCGAAATCGAAGAAGCGCTTCGGCGACGGGCTCGACGGTTTCCTCGATGGCGTGCCGATGCACTGGATGCTCGACTGGCCGATGCCCTTCCCGATCATCGTCGACCGCGCCAAAGGCGCCACGATCACTGATATCGACGGCGTCGAGCTCGACGATTTCTGCTTAGGCGACACCGGCTCGATGTTCGGCCATTCGCCGCCGCCGGTCGCCCGCGCCATCCGCCGCCAGGCCAGGCGCGGCCTGACCTACATGCTGCCCAGCGAGGACGCGCTCGACCTCGGTCGCCTGCTCACCGCGCATTTCGGCCTGCCCTGCTGGCAGATCGCCACCACCGCCACCGACGCCAACCGCTTTGCGCTCCGCGTCGCCCGCGCCGTCACCGGCCGTCCGAAGATCCTGGTCTTCAACGGCTTCTATCACGGCGCGGTCGAGGAAACCTTCGTCAGGCTGAAGGACGGAAAACCCGTTCACAAGCCCGGCCTCGCCGGCCAGTTCCGCGACCTGACCGAGGACACGAAGGTCATCGAGTTCAACGACATCGCCGCCCTCGATACAGCCCTTGCCGACCGCAGCGTCGCCTGCGTCATCGCTGAGCCGGTCCTGACCAATTCCTGCATGGTTCTCCCCGATCCCGGCTACCACGACGCGCTCCGCCGCATCACCCTCGCCGCCGGCACGCTCCTCCTCATCGACGAGACGCACACCATTTCCAGCGGCCTCGGCGGCTACACGCAGCGGCACGGCCTCGACCCGGACATGTTCGTGCTCGGCAAGCCGGTCGCCGGCGGCGTGCCGGCCAGCGTCTGGGGCCTCTCCGACGCCGTCGCCGCCCGCTACGCCGCCTACAACGAGACCCGCGAGCCCGGCTATTCCGGCATCGGCACGACGCTGTCGGCCAATCCGCTCCAGTTCGCCGCCATGCGTGCGACGCCGGAAGAGGTGATGACCGAGGCGACCTACGCCCACATGGAGCGGCTGGCGGAGAGCCTCGCGTCAGGGCTTTCGCGCGCGATCG
>JAUYMV010000706.1 GCA_030698645.1 Mesorhizobium sp. | reverse complement strand
GTCGCATTCGACCAGTTCATCCTCGCCATCTTCGTGCTGGAGGTGGCTGCGCGGTTCGTGGTCTATCGCCAGACATTCTTCCGAGACCCGTGGCGCATCTTCGATCTGGTGGTGGTCGGCTTCGCGCTGCTGCCGACGACGGGAAGCCTGTCGGTGTTGCGCGCGCTGCGCATCCTGCGCGTGCTGAGGCTCGTCGGGATGGTGCCGTCGCTGCGCCGCGTCGTCGGCGGGCTGATCGCCGCCCTGCCTGGCATGGGCTCGATCATGCTCTTGCTCGGGCTCGTCTATTACGTGTTCGCGGTGATGGCGACCAAGCTGTTCGGCGCGGCGTTTCCCGACTGGTTCGGCAACATCGCGCTTTCGGCCTATTCGCTGTTCCAGATCATGACGCTGGAAAGCTGGTCGATGGGGATCGTGCGTCCTGTGATGGAGCAGTTTCCCTATGCGTGGCTGTTCTTCATCCCCTTCATCCTGTCAACGACCTTCACGGTGCTCAACCTGTTCATCGGCGTCATCGTCTCGGCCATGCAGGCCGAGCACGACGCGGAAGCCACCGCCGAACGATCGGCCCTGCAGAGCGAACAGGAGACGATCCTGACCGAGATCAGGGCGCTGCGGGAAGAGGTGCGGGCGCTGGCGAAAGCGCCACGCTGAGCGGATTGTCGCAGCAGCGGGAGATGGGCCGCGCGATTCGTTTTCGAAGGGGACATGACCAAAGCTCATCCACGCATCCAGGGCGCGGAAGGACCTACCAACTGAACAGCAGGCCGGCGGTGACTGTATGCGTCTGCGGCGTCACGAAGGTCGGGCCGCAGCCGGTGCACTGGACATCTGCTTCCGCATAATCCGCGAAACGATATTCGAGGCGTCCCTTGACGCGGTCCGTGAAGGCGAACTCGCCGCCGGCGCCGACCGTATAACCGGCCACAACATCATCCGCGCTCAGGAAACCGCTTGTGTACTGCGAAGACACCTCGGTCACCGACACGCCGGCAAGACCGTAGAGCAGTGTGCGGCCTACCGGCGCACCAAGGCGGGCGACGAACGACGCGTCCCAGTTCTGCTTGGTATAAAGTAACTCGGGCGCGTTCAGAATGTCGTTCGTGCCGTCGAGATTGCGCAGATTGGCACCGATCTCGACGCCCGCCACCAGCGAGTGGAACTGCCAGTTGTATCCAGCAAAGGCACCGACCAGTCCGCCATTCATCTCGCCGTCCGGCAAGGGTCCGTAAGCCGGGATGCGCTGGTCGAGATTGGCCCAAGATCCGCCCGCCTGGACGCCGAGATAGGCGCCAGACCAGTCGAATACCGAGGCCGGAGCAAGATCGTCCGCCGCCAACGCCGGGGACACGGAGACAATGCCCGCGACAATCAACGCTGCAAGTCCAGTGCGCATGTCCGAATCCCTTACAGAGCAGGAGTCATGTTCAGAGAACAATTAGTCAACCGGCGATATTTTTCAACTTCGACGTATTCTGCACGAAGCGATCAGCGCAGTTCTCGCAGCAGCTGTTGTATGAGGGCAACTATTTCTGCGCAGCCCGTAGCCCGTACCCTACCTGAAATGCTTCGAAAGCTTCAGGCCCTGGGCCTGGTAGTTGGATTTCAGGTCCACGCCGTAGAGCGCCTTGGGGCGGGACAGCATGTTTTCGTAGACGAGGCGGCCGACGACCTGGCCGTGTTCGAGGATGAACGGCACCTCGTGGCTGCGCACCTCCAGCACGGCGCGGCTACCGGTGCCGCCGGCGGCCGAATGGCCGAAGCCCGGATCGAAGAAGCCGGCATAGTGGACGCGGAATTCGCCGACGAGCGGATCGAACGGCGTCATCTCGGCGGCATAGTCGGGCGGCACGTGGACCGCCTCGCGGCTGACCAGGATGTAGAACTCGTCGGGGTCGAGGATCAGATCGGCGCTGCCGCGGTTGTAGAGCGGCTCCCAGAAGTCGAGCGCGTCATGCGCGGCCCGTCTGTCGACGTCGACCAGCGCGGAATGGTGTTTCCCGCGGTAGCCGACAAGTCCGTTGGCGTCGCCCAAGAGGTCGATCGAGAGCGCGATGCCGCCGCCTGAGATGTTCGGGTCTTCCGCGGCGACGAGCGTTTCGCGGGTGTGGAGGTCGGCGAGATCGGCTTCGGAGAGCAGCGCGTGGCCCTTGCGGAAACGTATCTGCGACAGGCGGGAGCCGGTGCGCGCGACGATCGGGAAGGTGCGCGGGCTGACCTCCATGTAGAGCGGTCCGGTATAGCCGGCCGGAATCTTGTCGAACTCCTGGCCGTGGTCGGTCATGACGCGGGTGAAGATGTCGAGGCGGCCTGTCGAGCTCTTCGGATTGGCGGACGCGGCGATCTCCGGCGGCAGAGCGAGGCTCTCCAGCAGCGGCACGATGTAGACGCAGCCGGTCTCGAGCACGGCGCCGGCCGTCAGGTCGATCTCGTGCAGTTTCAGCCGGTCGAGCTTGGCCTCCACAGTATGCGCCTTGCCGGGCAGGAAGGAGGCGCGCACGCGCCAGGCCTTGCTGCCGAGACGGAGGTCCAGGCTCGCCGGCTGGATCTGGTCGGCGTCGAGCGGACGAGCGGATACCAATGCGCCGGACGCGAAAAGCGCGGCGATGTCATGGTCTGGGAGAATGCCGGTCTGGCGCAATTTCGAGCTGTCCTTGCTGTCGGCGGACGATTCAACACCCGTCCGATTGACGCAAGGCGGGCGCGGGTCTAAAGGAAACTTATCCCGTGGTGATTTGGCCGGTCGGCTTGCAGCCACGTTAAACAAGTCGCTAAAGGACCGTCGGGCCGAAGGGCCATATGGACCGGTTGCGACTTTTCGCGGCCGGTTTTTTGTATTTGGGGCTCCGACATGACGACACGCAACTGGCGACCGCAAACCGCACTCGTGCACGCGGGAACACTCCGTTCCCAGTTCGGCGAGACGTCGGAGGCGATGTTCCTGACGCAGGGCTATGTCTACGACACGGCGGAAAGCGCCGAGGCGCGCTTCAAGGGCGAGGAGCCGGGCTTCATTTATTCGCGATACGCGAATCCCACCGTCGACATGTTCGAGAAGCGCATGTGCGCGTTGGAAGGGGCGGAAGACGCCCGCGCGACCGCGTCCGGCATGGCGGCGGTGTCGGCCGCCCTGCTCTGCTCGCTCAAAGCCGGCGACCATGTCGTGGCGGCGCGGGCGCTGTTCGGCTCCTGCCGCTGGGTGGTCGAGACGCTGATGCCCCGGTACGGCATCGAGACGTCGCTGGTCGACGGCACGAAGATGGACGCCTGGCAGGACGCGGTGCGCCCAAACACGAAGCTGTTCTTCCTCGAAAGCCCGACCAATCCGACGCTGGAAGTCATCGACATCGCGGCGGTGGCGAAGATCGCCAATGCGATCGGCGCGCGTCTGGTCGTGGACAACGTGTTCGCCACCCCGCTGCAGCAGAAGCCGCTCGAACTCGGCGCCCATGTGGTGGTCTATTCGGCGACCAAGCACATCGACGGCCAGGGCCGCTGTCTCGGCGGCGTGATCCTCTCCGACAAGGAATGGATCGACAAGAATCTGCACGATTACTTCCGCCACACCGGGCCGAGCCTGTCGCCGTTCAACGCCTGGGTGATGCTGAAGGGGCTGGAGACGCTTGCCGTGCGCGTGCGCCAGCAGACCGAAAGCGCGGCGAAGATCGCCGACTTTCTTGCGGAGCGGACGGGCGTCGGAAAGGTGATCTATCCCGGCCGCGCGGACCATCCGCAGGCCGACATCATCCGGCGCCAGATGAAGGGCGGCTCGACGCTGATCTGCTTCGACGTGTCGGCCGGCAAGGGCGCGGCGTTCGGGCTGGAAAACGCGCTGGAGATCATCAAGATCTCCAACAATCTGGGCGACTCCAAGAGCCTGATCACGCATCCGGCGACGACGACGCACAAGAATTTGACCGACGATGCGCGCGCCGAACTCGGCATTTCGCCGGGGACGTTGCGCCTGTCGGTCGGGCTCGAAGACGCCGACGACCTGATCGAGGATCTCGACCGGGCGCTTACAGCGGCAGGCTAGGAAACGATCGCGTCGGCCTCGAGTTCGACCAGCCAGTCAGGGTCGACGAAGCCGGTCACCTGCACCAGCGTGGTGACCGGGCGGATTGTGCCGAAATACTCGCCATGCGCCTTTGCGGCCTCGCGCCAGGTGGACATGTCGGTCAGCATGATGCGGGTGCGGATCACGTCGGAGAGCTGGCCGCCGGCATCCACGATCGCCTTCTCGATGATTTCGAGGCAGCGGACCGTCTGGCCGTAGACGTCGCCAATGGAAGCGGTGCCGCCCCCCGCCTTGATCGGCGCGGTGCCGGCGACCGCGATATGCGGGCCGATGCGCACGGCGCGCGTGAAGCCGAGGATGGGTTCCAGATAGGAGCCCGAACTGACCGACCTACGTTCCATTTTTTCCTCCGAAGACTTTTCCCGCCAGGACGATGCGGGAGAGAGCCGTATAGGCCGTCAGCGCCGCGAAGGCCAAGGCGAGCACCGGGAACCACGCCGGAAACAGGCAGAAGGCGACGAAGACCGAGATGGTCTCGGTCGCCTCCGCCAGGCCCGTCGTGAAGAATAGCGATTTTGCCCCGCGCGCGTCGGAGGCGAGACCGTGCTTTTCGGCCAGGATCGCGTAGGCCAGGAAACTCGCGCCATTGGCGTAGAAGACCGCGATGAGCGTGGCGCCCGCTATGCCGTTGGCAGCCGGATCGAGGATGACGAAGGCCAGCGGGATGGCGCCGTAGAAGACGAAGTCGAGCACGATGTCGAGATAGCCGCCGAAATCGGTCTTGCCGTGTACCTTGGCGACGGCGCCGTCCAGCCCATCGCCGACCCGGCTGACGAGAATGAGCGCGAGGCCGAGCCAGAGCTGGCCGGATGCGAGGGCGGCCGCGGCGGCGAGGCCAACGGCGCATGCGGCAAGGGTCACAGCGTTTGCGGAGATGCCCGCAGCGGCGATCGCGCGGCCGATAGTGTCGAGGGCGGGGTCGATGCGCTTGCGAGCCCAGCCGTCAAGCATGGGGGGTTTCCTGCGAGGCAAGCGCGTTGTGAATACCCCCACCCCTTACCCCTCCCCTCAAGGGGGAGGG
>JAUYMV010000697.1 GCA_030698645.1 Mesorhizobium sp. | reverse complement strand
ATTTAGAAGAAATAAGTGCTCCTAATGCATCGCGAGGCCTACGCTTCGTGTCGGAGGATGCGAGAGAACGGTTGCACCAACGGCCCGCAGGCAATGCGGACGACTGGCCAATCTCATCGCCACCGAACATGACACGACGTGGGGAGGATGCAATGACATATGGGAAACTGGTCGCGGGCGCAGTGGCTCTGCTGCTCGCTGGAGGCGCGATGCTGCCGCTGGGGGCAGGAGCTGCCGATCTCGAACTCAAGATGCAGTTCGCGTCGCCGGACGGCACGCCATGGAATGCCATGGACCGCCGTTTCGCCGCGCAACTCGAAACGATCATGGACGGACGCGCCAAGGTGGTCTTCTTCCCGCCGAACTCCGTCACGCCTTTCAAGGACTGGCTGCAGGCGACGGGCTCCGGCCTGCTCGATATCGGCTTCGTCTGGCACCCGGTTCTGCCGGGCAAGTTCCCGCAGATGGAACTTCTGACATTGCCGGGCCTGTCTAAGAACCAGACCATTTCCAGCGCCGTCTACTGGCGTCTGCGCGAGAAGTATCCGGCACTCGGCGAACTGTTCACCAAGGAAGACAATGTCGTCGACATCGCGACCTTCGTCGCGATGGGCGCGCACATACACTCCAAGGCGCCGGTCGCTACGCTTGGCGACCTGAAGGGCAAGGTTTTCGCGGCGCAGGATTCGGCCGGCGTCGAGGTGCTGCAGAAACTCGGCGCGAGCGCCAGCGTCATGGTCGGCCCCGATGCCTACCTCGCGCTCCAGCGCGGTGCCGTCGACGGCGTCCTTTGCGCCTGGGGATGGGTGAACAACTTCAAGCTCAACGAGGTGACCACCTACCACACGCTGGTGAACCTCAATCCCGGCACCTACAGCACCGTCATGAACAGGGACGCCTACGACAAGCTGACCGACGACGAGAAGAAGCACCTGGCCGATCTGCTTCCGGTCTACTTCTTCTACAACACGACGGATGGTGCGGCGCAGGCGATGTCGAAAATCCCGCCGGAGAACATCCTGACATTGTCGACGGCGGATCAGGACGCCCTGGCGACCACCATGCGGCCGATGTGGGACGCCTGGGTGGAGAAGGCCAACGCGAAAGGCCTGCCCGGCCAGGAGATCCTCGACGAGACGGTTCGTCTGATGAAGCTCTACGATCAGAACTAGCCTCGTCAGTCGCCATCGAGCCTCCGTCCGGCCTGTCTCCCGGACGGAGGCTCGACAGTTCCCGAGCTACGCATCGCCTGCCGCGAGGTTCACCGCATGACATCCTTCAAGGCGCCCATGACGCCCGCCACTACGGCTTCGTCGGGCATGGCGCTCGGTGTCGGCTGGACGAGTCTTGCGGCGCGCTATCTTGGCGGGGCGGCGCTGGCCGCCATCATGCTGCTCACCGTCATGGACGTGCTTCTGCGCAATCTCTTCGCGA
>JAUYMV010000692.1 GCA_030698645.1 Mesorhizobium sp. | reverse complement strand
CAAGCGATGGAACGACAGCACGATCCGGGGCAACCGCATCATCAGTTCCGGCATTCTGAATTGCGAGCTCTACGTCGGCGTCATCCGCTGGAACCGGCAGAAGAAGTTGAAGAACCCCGACACCGGCCACTTCGCTTATCGGCTCAACCCTGAACGCGAATGGATACGTGCGGAAGCTCCCGAGCTTCGCATCGTGCCGCAGGAGTTATGGGAGGCGGCAAAGGTGCGGCAAGACAAGTTGACGGCACTTTACAAGAGGCACATCGATGCATCGCGCGAGGGCATGAAGCGCAGTCTTGCCAGGAATGGCGGGCTCAATGCCACCCATCGGCCGCGCACCCTTCTGTCCGGCCTGTTGTTCTGCGGCTGCTGTGGCGGCTCCTATGCCCGTCGCGGGCAGGATCGCTATGCCTGCACCAACCATGTGCTTGGAAACGGCTGTGACAATGCCCGAACCATCGCCCGCAAGGTTCTGGAAGCGCGAGTGCTCACCGGCCTGCGCGAGCGAATGATGACGCCGGAGATGACGGCGGAAGCCATGCGAGCCTATGCGGAGGAAACCAACCGGCTCAACCGCGACCGCCGCAGCACCACCGAGGCTAGCCGCAGGGAACTGGCTGAGACGACAAAAGCCATTGGTGAGATTGTGCGCGTCATCGAAGAAGGCGGCTGGCATCGCGCCCTGTCCGACCGACTGACCGAGCTTGAAGCCAAACAGGACAGCCTTACCGCCCGTCTCGCGGACGCGCCCCAGGACGTTCCCGACATCCACCCCGGCATTGCGGAAACCTACCGGCGCCGGATCGAGCGCCTCAGCGCCGCAATCGACCACCCCGACGACGCTGCGGAGGCGGCCGAAGCTATCCGTGAGATCATAGACCGCATCGTCATCACTCCCGGCCCAACGCGCCGCGATCTCACAGTCACCCTGCAAGGCGAGCTTGGCACAATCCTCGACTGGATCGAGCGCACCGGAAAGGCTGGATACAAGCCTGCGATTGAAACCCATCCGTCCCAGTTGTCGGTCTCGGTAAAAGCTCGGGCTTGTCCCGAGCATCTGCGCCACTGGTCGCTTGTCGCGCCGTCGCCGCAACTTCGGCCGACGGGAGCAGATTCTCGGGACAAGCCCGAGGATGACGACCCGGAAGTGCTAAACCCGCCGCTCCACCATCATCTTCTTGATCTCGGCGATCGCCTTGGCCGGATTCAGCCCTTTCGGGCAGGATTGGGTACAGTTCATGATCGTGTGGCAGCGGTAGAGGCGGAACGGGTCTTCCAGATTGTCGAGCCGGTCGCCGGCCGCCTCGTCTCTCGAGTCGATCAGCCAGCGATAGGCCTGCAGCAGCACGGCCGGGCCGAGATAGCGGTCGCCGTTCCACCAGTAGGACGGGCACGAGGTCTGGCAGCAGAAGCACAGGATGCATTCATAGAGGCCGTCGAGCTTCTGGCGGTCCTCGTGGCTCTGCTTCCACTCCTTGGCCGGCTCCGGCGACACCGTCTTCAGCCAGGGCTCGATCGAGGTGAGCTGGGCATAGGGCACCGTCAGGTCGGGCACCAGATCCTTGACCACGGGCATGTGCGGCAGCGGATAGACGCGCACGGCGCCGGAAATCTCGTCGGTGCCCTTGGTGCAGGCGAGCGTATTGGTGCCGTCGATGTTCATCGCGCACGAGCCGCAGATGCCCTCGCGGCACGAGCGGCGCAGCGTCAGCGTCGGGTCGATCTTGTTCTTGATCCACAGCAGCCCGTCGAGCACCATCGGCCCACAATCGTCGACGTCGACGAAGAACGTGTCGAGGCGCGGATTTTCGTCGTCGTCGGGCGACCAGCGATAGATCCTGTATTCGCGCAGATTGGTCGCGCCTTCCGGCTTCGGCCAGACCTTGCCAACGCCGATGCGGGAGTTTCTTGGGAGGGTGAGTTCGACCATCTTCTATCCCTTCCTCAATACACCCGCGCCTTCGGCGCGATCTTGGCCGGGTCGATGCCGCCCTGGTCCACCGGCAGCATGGTCTCGGTGTGCACGGGGCGATAGCGCAGCGTCACGTTGCCGGCATCGTCGATCCAGCTCAGCGTGTGCTTGCGCCAGTTGACGTCGTCGCGTGCGGAATAGTCCTCGCGCGCGTGCGCCCCGCGGCTCTCCTTGCGGGCCTCCGCGCCGTAGACCGTGGTGATGGCGTTGGCCATCAGGTTCTCGAGTTCCAGCGTCTCGACGAGATCGGAGTTCCAGATCATCGAGCGGTCGGTGACCTTGACGTCGGCGAGTTCGCCCCACAGCGCCGAGATGCGGCGGCAGCCGCTCTGCAGCGATTCCTCGGTGCGGAACACGGCGGCGTCTTCCTGCATGGCGCGCTGCATCTTCTCGCGCAGCACCGCCGTCGGCTTGGAGCCGCTGGCGTGCCGCAGTCGATCGAAGCGGTCCATGATCTTCGTCACCGCCGCCTCGTTGAGCGACGGGATTGGCGCGGCACGGTCGACGACCCTGCCGGCCTGGATCGCCGCGGCGCGGCCGAACACCACCAGATCGATCAGCGAATTGGAGCCGAGCCGGTTGGCGCCGTGCACCGAAGCGCAGCCCGCCTCGCCGACCGCCATCAGGCCGGGAAATACGGCGTCCGGGTTTTCCGGGGTCGGGTTCAGCACCTCGCCCCAGTAGTTGGTGGGAATGCCGCCCATATTGTAGTGCACCGTCGGCAGCACCGGGATCGGCTCCTTCGTGACGTCGACGCCGGCAAAGATCTTCGCCGATTCCGAGATGCCCGGCAGCCGCTCGTGAAGCACGGCGGGGTCGAGATGGTCGAGGTGCAGATAGATGTGGTCCTTGGCCTTGCCGACGCCGCGGCCCTCGCGGATTTCCAGCGTCATGCAGCGCGAGACGACGTCGCGCGAGGCGAGGTCCTTGGCCGATGGCGCATAGCGCTCCATGAAGCGCTCGCCCTCGGAATTGACCAGAT
>JAUYMV010000026.1 GCA_030698645.1 Mesorhizobium sp. | reverse complement strand
CGCGGGCGCCATGCAGTGGGGCGCGGATAGTCCAGTTCGTCATGACAGGCGGTCCCCCCGAGCCAGCTTGGCGCCGCGCAGGAAGTCCGCGGCAACAAGCGGCCTGCCGCCGGCGCGCTGCAACTCCACGAGCCTTACCGCGCTTGTGCCACAAGCGATGACCAAGCTGTCGTCGAGCACTTCGCCCGGCGCGCCCGCGCCTTCCGCCAGTGTCGTGCGCAGCAGCTTGACGCGCTCCGGCGATCCCGCGACGGACATCTCGCACCACGCACCGGGCGTCGGCGACAAGGCGCGGATGCGGTTATGCACCTCGGTTGCCGGACGCGACCAGTCGATGCGCGTCTCTGCCTTGTCGATCTTGCAAGCATAGGTAACCCCGACCTCGTCCTGCGGCGTCAGCGGCAACTCGCCGCGTTCCAGGCGGGCAAGTGCCTCGACCATCAGCGGCGCGCCAGCGGCGGACAGAAGGTCATGCAGCTCGCCGCCAGTCATGTCAGGTTCGATGGCGACGCGCGCAGTCAGCGCCACCGGGCCGGTGTCGAGGCCGACATCCATCTTCATGATCATCATCCCGGTCTCGGCATCGCCGGCCATGATGGCGCGCTGGATGGGGGCGGCCCCGCGCCAGCGCGGCAGCAGCGATGCATGGCCGTTGTAGCAGCCGAGCCGTGTGGCCTCGAGAATGGCGGGCGGCAGCAGCAGACCGTAGGCGACGACGACCGCGACATCCGCATCCAGGGCACGGAAGCGCTGCTGTTCCTCGACGGATTTCAACGAAGCCGGCGTTCGGACATCAAGGCCGAGTTCCTCTGCAGCACGCTGCACCGGCGATGGCGTCAGGACCAGTCCGCGTCGGCCAGCCGGGCGAGGTGGCTGGGAATAGACGGCGGCGATCTCGTGCCCGGCAGCTGCAATCGCGCGCAGCGTCGGCACTGAAAAGTCCGGGGTTCCCATGAAGATGATCTTCAGCGTCATGCCTGCAAGCCCGCGGTTTGCCGAATTCGCGCGAGGCCATGACAGCCGCGACGCTCAGGCAGACGCTTCAAACGGGTTTACGAGCCCAAGGTCAAGCCCGTCGAAGTCGCGGACATTGCGGGTGGAGAGCGTCGTGCCATGCACGAGGCGGATGGAGGCGATCATGGCGTCGGGCGGGCCGATCGGCAATTTTTACACCGTCGGTCGGCCCGCCGGCCGGTCGCGCGCCAGTTTCTTAAATTTCTTCACCACCATATCGCGCTTCAGTTTGGAGATATGGTCGATGAAAAGCACGCCGTTCAGATGATCGATCTCGTGCTGGAGGCAGGTGGCGAGCAGACCGTCGGCGGCGACTTCCTGCGCCTTGCCGTTACGGTCGATGAACCTGACGGTCACCGAATCGGGCCGCTCGACCTCGGCATAATAGTCGGGGATCGACAGGCAGCCTTCCTCGTGGACATTGCTGGCCTGTCCGGTGGCGACAATCTCCGGGTTGATAAAGACCTGCGGCGCGGGGGCCTCGCCTTCCTTGGCCAGGTCGATGACGACGAGGCGCAGTGGCTCGCCGACCTGGATCGCGGCCAGCCCGATGCCCGGCGCATCGTACATCGTATCCAGCATGTCGCCGGCAAACTTCAGGAGGCTCGAATCGACGCGCTCGACCGGTCGGGAAACCTGACGCAGGAGCGGATCGGGCAGGATGATGAGGGGCTTGATCGACATTTCGCCCCACGTAAGACCTGATTTGCCGAGCGTCAACATGCCGAACTGCCGCGTTCCCGTTTTGATCTGTCGCGAGCGGGCGAATCGTCTAAGGTGTCGCAATGAACGAGCTCAGCAGCATTCTTTCGGAACCCGTCGCGCAATTCGGCGCGACGATCGTCACGCTGGGTCAGGCGATCGCGATTGCCGCGGGCCTCTTCCTGGCGCTCTTCGCCGCGCTGCTGGTGGCGCTCTGGCGTTCGGCGCGGGCGCGCACGATCGCTGCGACGGAGGCGGCCGACCACGCGCGGGAGGCGGAGGCGCGGATGGCGGAGATCACGCGCTCGCAGGCCGAGATGCAAGGGCGCATGGGGGCGATCGCCGACGTCTTCGGCGCCCGCCAGGCGGAACTCACGCAGTCGATCAGCCAGAGGCTCGACGCCATGACCGGGCGCCTCGGCCAGAGCATGACGGACCAGACCAAGACGACGCAGGACAGTCTCGCCAAGCTGCAGGAGCGCCTGGCGGTCATCGACACGGCGCAGGGCAACATCCAGTCGCTCGCCGGTCAGGTCGTTCAATTGCAGGCGATCCTCTCCAACAAGCAGACGCGCGGCGCGTTCGGCCAGTCGCGCATGGAGGCGATCGTCGCCGACGGCCTGCCGATGGGGGCGTTCGAGTTCCAGGCGACGCTGTCGAACGGCAGCCGGCCGGATTGCCTGATCCGCATGCCGAACGGCACGCCGCCGCTGGTCATCGACGCCAAGTTTCCGCTCGAGGCCTGGAATGCGATTCGGGCATCCGAGACGCCGGAATCGAACCCGGAGGCCGCCAAGCAGGCGGCGCAGGCGTTCCGGCGCGACGTCGAGGTGCACATCAAGGCGATCGCGGAAAAATACCTGCTGACCGGCGAGACGCAGGACACCGCCTTCATGTTCGTGCCGTCGGAGTCGATCTTCGCCGAGATCCACGAGAATTTCGAGACGCTCGTCCAGCGCGCGCACCGCGCCCGCATCGTCATCGTCTCGCCGTCGCTGCTGATGCTGTCGATCCAGGTGATCCAGTCGGTGCTCAAGGATTCGCGCATGCGCGAACAGGCGCACCTCATCCAGGGCGAGGTGGTGCGCCTGATGGAGGACGTCTCGCGCCTCGACGACCGCGTGCGCAAGCTGCAGGGCCATTTCGCGATGACCGCCAAGGACATCGAGCAGATCGTCACCTCGACCGAAAAGGTGACCAAGCGCGGCCAGCGCATCGAAGCGCTGGAGTTCGGGGCAGCCGCGGGCGCGGTGTCGGACCCCGACAGGCCGCTTCCCGACGCCGCGGCGCCATCGACCGACGAGCCTTCCGTCGGGTCGAAGACCGGCCAACTCCGGTTGCGCGTGGTGGATGGAGACGATTAGGCGAGGGGACGCGCGCCGGCGGATCCTAGCTCGCGCGGGCCAGCGCCACGGCGTCGGCTCCCGCCGGGAACCGGAGCTGACCCGTTGTATCATGCACGGCGCGCCAGATGGCATCTGCCACGTCGGATTCCGTCGTCAACATGGCCGGCTTCGCGAACTCGGCGAAGATGGGTCTCGCGAATGACGCATAGGCTTCGGGAATCAGCTGTTCGACTGGCAGCTCCGTGTTCTGCGAGAAGCGTGTGGTCGGCGCGTAGCCCGGCTCCACCAGCTTGACGTGCACACCGAATGCCTGGAGTTCGTGCGCCAGCGAACCAGTGAACCCTTCGATCGCCATCTTGCTGGCGGTGTAGGCAGCCGCCAGCGGCATCGGGGCGAGCGTCACGCTTGAGGTCACGTTGACCACAACGCCCGATCGGCGCGTGCGAAACTGGGGGATCACGGCCTGCGTCATCGCCATCACGCCGAACGTGTTGGTCTCGAACACCTTGCGAACGTAGGACATCGGCGTCGCCTCGAATGCGCCGACCACGCCGATTCCGGCATTGTTGACGAGCACGTCGATCGGTCCGCTCGCCTCGACCGCCGCATAGATGCTCTCAGCGTCGGTGACGTCGAGCGGCAGAAGCCACAGCCGGTCCGACCCGG
>JAUYMV010000689.1 GCA_030698645.1 Mesorhizobium sp. | reverse complement strand
CCACCTGCCGATCGAATCGCAACTGTAGCCCGCCCCGCCGATGTCATGCGACGATCGGCGACAGGAACGCCGCTTGGCCCACTCGTCCGGGCCATTCGGCCGGAACCGACGTGGGAGCCTGAGGCAGCCCCCGGCAGTAGGTAAATACCGAAGGCGCCTGGTCGGCAGAACGGGATTGCGCCAGTCTTGTCGGCGAGGCTACTCTGCGTACCATCCGGTTGACTCATTTATCGAGTGTCTCTCGCCAGCCGGAAATATTGCGGAAAGACTTTCGATGATATACTTGTGGATCAGATCAGTTTCCAAAAGATTCTGCGTCCATTGGGAAAGACACGTCGTTGCAGCGTAAGGTTGCAGTTCTGGTCGGCGTCTACAACGGAGACCGCTATCTTTCGGAGCAATTGGCATCGCTCGCGGATCAGCAGTTTCCGAACATCGACGTGTGGATCTCCGACGATGGCTCCATCGACGACAGCATCGAGAAGATTCAGGAAGCTAAGCTGAAGTGGGTGAAGGGGCGTTTCGAGATCCTCGCCGGCCCCGGCGAGGGATTTGCCGAGAATTTCCGTTCCCTGCTGGTCAACGAACAGATCGATGGGGACTATTTCGCCTTTTGCGATCAGGATGATATCTGGTCGCCGCCCAAGCTGAGCACCGCGATCGACTGGCTCTCCGGTCAGCCGGAATCGACGCCCGCCCTCTATTGCACGCGCACGCGCATCGTCGACGACGAGGGCAGGCACGTCGGCTATTCCCCTCGATTCCTGCGGCCGACGAGTTTCCGCAACGCGATGGTCCAGAGCATCGCCGGCGGCAACACCATGGTCTTGAACCGCAGCGCGCGCGAACTGGTCGCCGAAGCCTCTCGCCGCAGCGGATTCGTCAGCCATGACTGGTGGTGCTATCTGATCGTCACCGGCGCGGGAGGGGTGGTTCGTTACGCGGCGGAGCCGCAAATCGACTATCGCCAGCATGCCGGCAACCTCGTCGGCGCGAATGGCTCGATCGTGTCCAGGCTCGGGCGCTCGTCCTTTCTCTTCCGCGGCGGGTTCGCCGCCTGGATGGAGCGAAACATTTCCGGGCTCCAGGCTTGTGAGGATCTGCTGACTCCCGATGCGCGCCTCGTCCTTGGCCAGGTCGCAAGGCTTCGTGGCAAGCCCCTGCCGCAGCGGCTCTGGGGTCTTTACCGGTCCGGCGTGTATCGCCAGACGCTCAGCGGGCAGATCGGTCTCTTCCTCGCCTGCGCCCTGAATCGGTTCTGAACGACGGCGCGCCAACCATGAACCAGCGCCGGATCGCGCTTGCGCCGACGGCGGGTTTCAGAACGGCCCGCGGTGCGCGATGACAGTGAGGACACGGGAGGACGGCCGATGTGGCAGGATGAAGTCGACGGGATCCGCGCCATCCTGCGGCGGATCGGGCACTCGTCGCAGACGTCGGATAAATTCCAGGATGACGTTCTGAGGTTCATCGCAGAGAACCACGCTTCGGGCGGCTCGATCATCGAGATCGGGTGCTACCATGGCGGCTTCACGGCGCAACTGGCGTGTCTCGCCAGAACCTTCGGGCTGCAGTTCGATGTCATCGACATCGATCGCGCCAATCTGAAGATGGCGGCGCATGCGGTGGCGATGAACGGACTGGCCAGCCACGCGCGTTTTCACAAGATGGACTTTGCCAAATTCGTTCGAAGGTCGCGCAATCCAGCGCGGCCGGTGCTCGTCTTCGTCGACGGCGACCACCGCTATCAAGGCGTCGTCGCCGACATCAAGGCGATCCGATCGATGGCCCAGCGCCCGTTTGCCTGTGCATTTCATGATTTTTCGTTGCGCTATGCCGATGGTCCGTTGACGATCGTCCGCGTCGACCGGGCGATCTTCGACATGTTTGGAGCGGATGTGGCGCTCACGCCGGTGGGCGAGATTGCCGGGCAGGGCGCGACGCTGCGCACGGTGCCCGAGGCCGACAGGCATTTTCACCAGCCGGGACAGCCCGAGGGCGTGATCGTCCGCCTGGAATCCCTTTCGGATATCCGCGGCTAGGCTTTCGATCGGCGCCTTCGACCCGCCCCTTCGGCAAGTACTGCGTGAAAGGCGTGGATCGATTTATTGATCGGGATCGTCTGCACGCGCCGACAGCAGCGCACTGTCGCAAAAAAACAGGCAATGCTCACAACAGTTTATCGAGGCCATATCGTCCTGGCGGCCCCCTGGTTCGCATTTTCTTGCTCCATTTTGTCCACGGCGAGCGGTCGCCCGGCAAACTGGCGCTGATTGATGCGCCGAGGATGCCATGACCGACCGAACGACGAACCTGAAGTTCCCCTACATTCTGCCCTCCCAGGCGCAGAAACACGTCACCCACAACGAAGCGCTGCGGGAACTGGATATCGTTGTCCAGTTGTCGGTCCTCGACCGCGGCCTCGGCGCGCCGCCGGTGACGCCGGTCGAGGGCGACCGCTACATCGTCGGCTCTCCGGCGACCGGCGCCTGGGCCGGGCACGCCGCCGAAGTGGCGGCCTGGCAGGACGGCGGCTGGCGTTTCGCCGCGCCATCAAACGGCTGGCTCGCTTGGGTCGCCAGCGAAGACCGGCTGCTCGTCTTCGACGGTGCCGATTGGGTGTCGGCGGTCACCGGTGCGCTCAATCCGGCGCCGATGGTCGGGGTCAATGCGACGGCGGACGTGACCAACCGCCTCGCTGTCGCCAGTCAAGCCAGCCTGTTCGACAATGAAGGCGGCGACCATCGGCTGAAGATCAACAAGGCGACCGTGGCCGATACGTCCTCGGTCCTGTTTCAAACCGGCTATTCGGGCCGCATCGAACTCGGTGCCGCTGGCGACGACGCATTTCGCGTCAAGGTCAGCGCCGACGGCGTGGCGTGGAAGACCGCTCTCGCGGTCGACCCGGCGACAGGGTTTCTGGGCATCGGCACGGATGCGCCCGAAGGTCCGCTGCACATCCTGCGTGCCGGAAGCGGCCCGATCCATGAGCGCGTCGACGATGCGACCGGAGCGCCGGCGATGAATTCCCGCAAGGCGCGGGGAACGCCCGCCGCAAGGACGTCGGTCCTCGATGGCGATGTGGTCCAGGGCTTCTTTGCGCAGGGTTTTGACGGCACGGCCTATGTCGGATGCGCCAATTTACGGTGGATCGTCGATGGTGCGCCATCTACGGGCAGCGTGCCGACGCGGCTGGAGTTCTGGACCTTCACGCCGGGTGTCGGACACAACGAAAAGATGCGCGTCACGCCGGGCGGGAATGTCGGCATCGGAGTGACCGCGCCGACGACGAGGCTGCAAGTCGCCGGCCCCGTGCGCACCGGCCAGTATGCCAAGGCCGCCCTGCCGTCCGCGGCATCGTCGGGCGCGGGCGCGATCGTCTATGTCAGCGACGAAGCGGGCGGCGCCGTGCTGGCATTCTCGGACGGTTCCGCCTGGCGGCGGGTAACCGACCGGGCCGTCGTGAGCTGAACGCTGCTGGGACCGCAAATCCGGCGCGCGTTCCCGGTCTGGTCACGAATCTATCCAGCGTGCCGGCAGCAGGCTGCGCGCAAGCGCGACCTCGTCGGCGGCAAGGTCGATTTGCCACCGTCCGATACTGTCGGTGTGGATGGATGTGGTGGCCTTGATCTTGGGGTCTTCAAGTCCATGCTCGCGGCGGCCGGAGTTGAAATCCTGCGCGATTCCGCGTTCGAACGTTTCGCCGATGAAGTCGAAGACCTCTGTCAGGACAGTTTCCGGACGGGCCACCAGCGCCTCGTAGGAGATCTCCATGCTTCGCTGGGGCGTCCGCGCGCAAAATGCCTCTCCCGCCTCGCGGAAGCGCTTGTAGAGCGCGATCCGCTCGCCGAGATCCTGCGGCACGGTGAGGCGAAACGGCGTTTCCTTGAGCGACGCCAGCACGTCGAGCGGATTGCGCACCAGATGGATGAACAGGAACCCGTCGGGCAGGAGGGCCGCCCACTCCGCGGTATAGATCGCGTTTTCCGGATTCTTGTCCGCCCAGCGGCGCTTGCCCGCGCTTCGGGCGGCCATCACATGGAAATCCACGAACGCCTTGCCGAACAGCTGCAGCAGATCGGCTTCCCTCGTCCGATAGTCGCGCACAGTACTGAAGAAGCGCAGGTGGGCGAGCGGATCGTCGGCATAGTCGCCATGGAAATCGCGGAAGAACTTGATTTCGGGACCGCAGTGGATTGCGCTGTGCGCATCGAGAATACGCCGCAACAGCGTCGTGCCCGAACGGTAGAACCCGCCGACGACGATTGGCAGCAGGCTCGGATTCTGGCTCGCAGGTATCGTCACCGGTAACCGAGCTCCTGGAGCAGTTCGCCGGCGATGCTCAGGTAGGTTTCCTGGTCGTCTTTACTCATTTCGCGCCGCCAGACACCGATGCGTGTCTCGTCAGGTGGCTCGAACGTCTTGCTGAAAATCCGCGCCCAGTCTTCCTTGCTCACATCGGGGAGCACAGGGTGCCCTGACCGCGCTGAGACCTCTCCGATTCGGTCGCGAGCCTTGTGATGGTAGTCGAGCATGTCGGCATGAAACGGCACCTCGATGAAATCGCAAACCGTGCGCAATGAGGCTTCTGGCCGACGGACCAGCGTCTCGAAGCGCAGCTCCAAATAGGGCAGGCGGTGTTGGGCCGCGATCTGGCGCGTCGTCAGAATTCGGTCGCGCCACATGCGCGCGTGTGCTTCGGTACGGGTGCCGGGGCCGAACCACAACCCGCGATACGACAGCGCGGAATCTCGCCCGTCGCGGATAACGTGGATGAACCGCGCCTCAGGCAACAGAGACGCGATCTGGCCGAGGTGGACCGCATAGGGCGGCGTCTTGTCCCCCCATCGCGTTTTCTGAAATCGCTCGGCGTATTGCCGATAGAAGACCCGCAATCCGTCGGATACCGTGAAATGCGGCAGAGACAGTATTTCGCTTCGGAAAGTCGCGGCGTCCAGGTGAAAATCCGCCCACCGGCCGCTGGAAAGCACGACCGACAGAAAGCCCTCACTGTCCGCGCGCGGATCGATCGCCGGGATGAAGTGTGTCTCCGGCGGAATGGCGATCGCCGGGTGGCTGTCGATCATGAGGCGAAGCAGCGTGGTTCCGGATCGCCCGACTCCCACGATGAACGGTGCCGGTTCGTTGGCCATCGTCACGCCAGAACGTACCCACGCGCCGATGCGAAACGGATATCCGCGGCACTCATCCTGGACACCTCCTCCTGGTCCCACCGACTGGCGAAATCCGGCGGCGTCAGTGTGCCGCGGTAATCAGCCAGCGCCTCCGGCGACAGCCTGACGCCCAGAACGCTGGACAGGAACGTCGCGCTCGCCTCCGTATGGGTGACCATATCCTCATACCGCACGATGATACACCGTTCCGGAAATCGGTCGCGGACCGCTTCGGCAGTGGTCTGCACCTTGCACCAGTAGTCCAGTTTGCGGGCGAAATGGGAACCGCTGGCGTCGTCCAGAAAGACCTCGCCCCACAGTCTCAACTGGTTGTTGTTCGAGCTCGACGCAATGTCGAGGGGATGGCGCACGACATGGACGTAGCGCAGTCGGCGGTCGAGTTCGAGAAGCCTTTCCGCCAGGATATGGGTGTTGGGTTCCTTCCAGCCCCATCTCGCGACCGCGGGTTCATGCGTTTCGAATAGCGTTCGGGAGCGCTCGGCAAACCATTCGGGCGGATGCTCATGCTCGGACCGCATCGCCAACCGTTCGACCTTGCGTTTCAAGCCAGGGGGAAACCGCCCGGTGGCCATTTTCTCGGCAAAGCCCGCGTAGAGCGTGGCGAGATCCCGCTGGTCCTCGGCGAGCACCGATCGCCGCTTGAAGAGCAGAGTGAACCAGAGGTTGTCGAGTGGCGTGTTGAGATCGGAACCGATATACACGCCGCACCTGCGCAGGAAGTCCGCGAAGATACGCGTACCGCCGCCGCCGATCCCACCTACCGCGATGGGTCCGTCACCGGCCTGCTTCTCTTGGAACTCTGACCTCACGAAACCTGCTCGTGCCAGAAGATATGCCGCTTTGTGGGGGCGGACGTATCGAATGGGCGACCGGGAGCGAGCACTTTCAACTCGTCTTGCGTCGGAAATCGAAAATGACGGGATTTCCATGTCTCGCGCTCGACATGCCATTTGCGATTGGCGATCTCCTTGGCGGCATAGCTGCGATCCACACCATATTTGCGGTAGGCGTGCCCCTCGCTCAACGCGATGTAGTGGCGCAACACGAAGGAGCGGTTGGCAATGCGGCGCCCTTCGAAGTCTACGGCGTGGCCACCGCTGGTCGTCAGGTCGACAGGCCTGTCCCTGGGTTTCTTCCACATGTTCACCCGCCGGTTCGCGGCCGGATGATAGTAGTAGTAGCTACGCATGAGGTCCACGTAGTCCAGACCCTCGAAATTCTCCTCGGGAGAAGTGGGCAGGAAGACGAATTCGTCGAAGTTCACGGCGTTGAATCCATGCCGGTCTAGATCGGAAACGGCGTCGATCAGTTTTTCCGTGTTCCAATTGTCCGACTGCCTGATCTCGTCGGCATCCTGGTGCAGGAACCAATCCGACGATATGTCCCGAGCCAGCCTTTCCTTCAGCCGGCACTGGACCTCGAGCTCGAACGAGCCGGTGTATGGCAAGTCCTCAATGCGCATGACGCCCTCGTTCCTGTAGCTCGCTGCGATATCGAGCGTCCCGTCCGTCGAGCCGTTGTCGATCAGGCAGATTTCCACGCCTTCCGACACGAGGTGCCGAATGCAGCGCTCCAGGTAGAGCGCCTCGTTGCGTACCGCGATGATCGCGACGATCCTCATGCCGCCGGTCTCGTCGCCGCGCTGAACTGGAAATCCATATCGAAACTGCCGACAGCGATCAGTTGTGGCTCTGGCGAGACGCGCACGGCTATGGCATCGACGATGCGATGCAGCACGATGTTCTCGCCGCGCGCCGAGCCGATTGCGCTGCAGCTTATGAAGTAGACGCTCGGGATCATCTTGCAGTTGAACTCGAATTGCACGTCGATGACCGAGCCGGCGGGCACCGACCGTATCCGAAGCGCGGATGCGTTGCGCGTGTTCGCGCCCGTCAGGCTCAAACCCTGCACCGTACGCACGCGCGTTGCAAAGCTGACATCCTGGGCATCCTCCTCGAAGTCGACGCGATATCGAATGATGTAGCGCTTGCCGAGAGAAAGCACATTGATCGATTCCCCGGACAGGGATGTCACCCGGACATCCGATATCCGCGCTCCGTTGGCCTCGTTGACGATGGTCGAACTGGATTTCAGCGACGGATCGAAGAAATCAAGCGCGTTTCTGGAGAGAGCCGCTTCGGAAGGCGGAGCAGGTAGATCGCTTGATCGAACCGGCTGGGATGCATCTATACCGGTCGTCGCGGGTCTGCCGTCGCCGCCGGACTGCTCTGCCGCCGCTGCGCTTGCGGGTGGAATTGCCGGGACGCTCGGCTCCTCGCTGGCGAACTCCGGGCGCAGAATGTCACGCCTGATCTCCCTGGCCGCTTCCGGATTGGCATTGATGAGGCGTTGGTACTGTCCGACCACCAACTTCGGCCGCCCGCGCAGGATGATTTCGCCGCTATCCATGAGAATGGCGTGGGTGCAGAGCTGCACGATCGCCTGCGCGCCGTGGCTGACGAACAGGATCGTGCTGCCACTTTCCTTGATTTCCTCGATGCGCGCGAAACATTTGCGCTGGAAGGCCTCGTCGCCGACGGCGAGCGCCTCGTCGACGACCAGAATGTCGGGGTCGACATTGATGGCCGTCGCGAAAGCGAGGCGCATATACATGCCCGACGAATAGGTTTTCACCGGCTGGTCGAGGAACGGGCCGATGTCGGCGAAGCTGGCGATCCTGTCGAACCGCCATTCCATTTCCTTGCGCGGCACGCCGAGGATGGTCGCGTTGAGGTGGACGTTCTCGCGCCCGGTGAACTCCGGATTGAAGCCCGCGCCGAGTTCGAGCAGGGCGGCGATGCGGCCATTGACTTCCACCGTGCCGGCGGTTGGCTGCAGCGTTCCGCAGATGATCTGAAGCAGGGTCGACTTGCCCGACCCGTTGCGCCCGACAATACCGATCGTCTCGCCGCGGCCAACTTCGAACGAAACCCCGTTCAGCGCCGCGAAGTCGCGATAGTAGCGGCGCGGCGGCAGGCCGAGCATGCGCTGCAAGCGTGGCACGACCATTTGCTTGAAGCGATCCTCGGGGCGCTGGAACATCGTGTAGTGCTTGGTCACGCCCTGCACACGGATGGCGACAGGGCTGCGCTTGCCGGCTTCGGACGTAGCTGTGTCAGAGGACATCGGCGAAGCCACGGCGCGTGATCTGGAAGAACTGGTAGCCGAGAACCGCCGCGGCGAGCGCCACCAGCGAATAGAGGCCGAGGGCCGTCCAGTTCGGCTGCTGGCCGAACACGACGACCTCGCGCATCGCTTCGACCGGCAAGGTCAGCGGGTTGAGGAACATCAACGGCTGCAGCCAGTCCGGCATCGTCGTGCGCGGGAAGAAGATCGGCGACATGAACATCATGGCGGTGATGATCGGGGCGATGAACTGCGAGATGTCGCGGAAATAGACGCCGATGGCCGCCAGAAACCAGGACAGGCCCAGGATCAGCAGCACCAGCGGCGCGATCACCAACGGGGCGAGGATGAAGGTCCACGGGATCGAGCCGAAAACCCCGAACACGAAGACCAGCAGTACGACCAGGCTGACGCCGACGTGGAACAGCGCGGCGCCGATCGCCACGACCGGCAGGACCTCGATCGGGAAGACGATCTTCTTCACGTAGTTCTTGTTGCTCAGGACGAGCAGCGGAGCGCGTGCGACCACTTCGGCGAAGAACTGGAACACCAGCAGTCCGGCGAACAGGACGACGGCGAATTCGGTCGTCGAATGAGCCGCCCCGCCATCGTTCGCCGCGGTCCACCGGGTCTTGAGCACGAAGCCGAATACGAATGTGTAGACGCCGAGCATGAACAGCGGCGTGATCAGCGACCACAGCAGGCCGAGCCACGAGCCCCGGTAGCGGCCGGCGATCTCGCGTCGAATGAGCGGCAAGATCACGGCGGTCTGACGGTCAAGCATGTGTTGGCGTGTCCCGGTTCGTCTCAGTCGCCAGTGGCGTCCGGCTGGTCGCCGCGGGTCTCTGCTTGTACGCGGCGATACGCATCGCCGTAGACATCGATCATGGTGTCGATCGAATAGCGCTCCTCGAAGCGCTTCCTGGCAGCCTTTCCAAACGCGATGCGCCTATCTTTGTCAAGCAGGCGCGACAGCGCGTCGACGAACCCGGCGACATCGGCTTTCCCCTCCACGAGAGGCACCACGATGCCGGCCGCGTCTGCGTCCGTGCCGATCATGACCGGAATGGCGCCGACATCGGTCGCCACGACCGGCGTGCCTTTGGCCATCATCTCGATCAGCACCAGCGGCATCGACTCGCCGACGAAACGGGTCGGTAGGATGCCGATGTCGGCGGCGGCGATGTAGTCCTGCAGGTTGGCCACCTGGCCATAGAGATGGACGAACGGCGGCGCGCGACCGCCAAGCGCATCGGCTTCCGGCCCTTCGCCGATCAGCATCAGATCGGTGGCGTGCCCGGCGGCATTCATCCGCCGCGTCATTTCGACCGCCTCGCGCCACCCCTTCTGCTCGATCGCGCGGCTGGCCAGGCAGATCACTTTCGCGTTCTCGCGCAGGCCGAGTTCCGCGCGCGTCAGGGGCGCCGACG
>JAUYMV010000686.1 GCA_030698645.1 Mesorhizobium sp. | reverse complement strand
CCCGGAACCGCGGCCGTATCGAGCGTAGGCCATACTGGCAACATGCAACTGCTCGCCGTCAAATGGGGCGTAGTCCATATCGAGAATCTGGAGCAGCGCGTTAAGGCGGGATGTGCCTTCTGGAAACCGCGGGTCTCTGACCACACAGGAGGCTTCGAACGCTGTCCCGATGCTGATCTGGACGGAGTCAGCGGCTTTCAGGGCGAGCTTGAAGGCGCCGGCTCCTTCCTCTTCGTGGAGGACGCAGATCAGGGCTGACGTGTCGACGACGAAGGCGGCCAAATCAGCCCCTCTTCCCACATTTCGTCAGAAACCTGTTTGAGATCGAAGGGCTCCGCCGGCCGGATTCCGAGTGCATCGAGTTCCTCGATCAGGGGTTTCCGCCGCTTGCGCTCCGCAAGGCCGAGATCGCGGCGCAGAGCGTCCCGCGCTTCCTGCTCCATCGATATTCCGCGCTCCGCCGCACGCTTTCGCAGCGCACGTTTGACGTCCTCGTCGAGGTTCCTGATCGTAAGAGCGGCCATTGCGCCTCCACCGGCAAGCACTCGCTAAAATGTATGCATTGCTAGCAATGCAGTCAATGCAGTCACGTCAACTGCCAGGCGATCCACACCAGCGCCAGCGCGATGACCCAGAGGGCGGCGCGGCCCCAGCGCGTGTGGCGCGCCTCGGCCTTGCCGATCGCCTCGGCGGTGGCGGGGTCGAAGCGCAGGCCATTCTCGGCCATCAGGTCGATCTCGCGCGACAGGCGCTCGGCGCGGGCGGCGAACTCCGGCGCCTGGCGGACCAGCGCCAGCATCGCCCCGGCGCCGTCGCGCGCATCGACCAGCACGCCCTTCGGCCCGAGATTGTCGCGGATCCAGCCGCCGACCACCGGCTCGGCCGTCTTCCACATGTTGAAGGCGGGGTCGAGGGTGCGCGCCACGCCCTCGACGACCACCATGGTCTTCTGCAGCATGACGAGCTCCGGCCTCGCCGCCATGTCGAACAGCTCCGTCACCTCGAACAGCAGCGTCAAGAGCTTGGCCATCGAGATCGTCTCGGCCGGCTGGCCGTGGATCGGCTCGCCGATGGCGCGGATGGCCTGCGCGAAGGAGGCGACATTGTGCTTCTCCGGCACATAGCCGGCTTCGAAATGCACTTCGGCGACGCGCAGATAGTCGCGCGTGATGAAGCCGTAGAGGATTTCGGCGAGGAAGCGACGTTCCTTCCTGCCGAGCCGGCCGGTGATGCCAAAGTCGACGCCGACGATGGTGCCGTCGGCCTCGACGAACAGATTGCCCGGATGCATGTCGGCGTGGAAAAAACCGTCGCGCAGCGTGTGGCGCAGGAACGACTGCACGAGATTGGCGGCAAGCAGTTTCAGGTCGTGGCCGGCGGCGGCCAGCCCCGCGATGTCGGACATCTTCAGCCCGTCGATCCATTCCATCGTCAGTACGTCGCGGCCGGTGCGCTCCCAGTCGACGGCGGGGACGCGGAAGCCCGGATCCTCGGTGGTGTTCTCGCCGATCTCCGACAGCGCGGCCGCCTCCAGCCGCAGGTCCATCTCGATCCTGGTGGTCTGGGCGAGGATCTCGGTGACCTGCACCGGGCGCAGCCGGCGCGAGGCCGGAACATGTTTTTCCTGCAGGCGGGCGGCGAGAAAAAAGCCTTCGAGGCCCTGGAAGAAGCGGCGGCGCACGCCGGGGCGGATCACCTTGACGGCAACCTTGCGGAGCGAACCGTGCTGCATCGTCTCGGCGGAATGGACCTGCGCGATCGAGGCGGCGGCGACCGGTTCGCCGAGGCTGACGAAGAGCTCCGACACCGGACGGCCGAGCGAGGCTTCGATCGCCGCGACCGCGTCGGCGGTCGGAAACGTCGCCATGCGGTCCTGCAGGCCGGACAGGTCGAGCGCGATCTCGGCGCCGACGACATCCGGCCGCGTGGCGAGGAACTGGCCGAGCTTGACATAGGAGGGCCCGAGGCGGGCGACCGCGTTGGCGAGGCGTTCGCTGCGCACCGTGCGCGCCGTCCGTCGGCGGGCGAGCAGCCGCGCCGTGCGCCAGCCGAGCCTCGGCAGGCCGGTCAGTTCGTCGCCCGGCAGGGCCGCGACAACGCCCTCGCGGACGAGGACCCAGCCTGCATTCAGCAGGCGGACATAGGCGCCGACT